>NZ_DDOD01000021.1:26011-115740 GCF_002341485.1 Brevundimonas sp. UBA2503
AATAGCCGCCCCGGCCAACGCTCTGCGGGCCAAAGGCATAGCCGTCGGGGGTACGGACTCCGTCCACGACGATCAGCACCCGGTCGCCGCCCAGACCGCGGATGGTGAAGCCCGCATTGCCGTCGCGGCCGGTCGAGCCGAGGGCGGCACCGAATCGGGCCGGCTGGGTCCGGACGCTGACGCCCGGCTCGAACCGGACCAGATCCTTGATGTCTGTGTAAAGATTCTCCTCGATCTCACGCGCCGTGATGACGGTGACCGTGGCGGGGGTCTCATCCGCGCGGGTGGCAGTTCGGGTCGCCAGCACAGTGATCGGATCGAGGGTCACCGGGTCTTCGACGGGGCTCGAGACAGGCCGGGTTTGGGCCAGAGCAGGCATGGCAGTGGCGGCCAGTCCGGCCAGAGCGGTGGTGAGGAGGAGGGTGGTACGCATGAGAAGCCCCGGGGAGTTACGGTGAAGGTGCGGGGCAATTACTGCGAACGATTATCAGAAGCAACCGCATTTGCGACTCGTTCTGAACACAGCGGCGACATGTGCGTTCCCAGCTTCATGAAAACCCTGCTCCGCCTTGCCGCCACCGCCAGCCTGGCCGCCGCCGCCGTTGCGGCCTGTGGGAATGACCCGATGGAGCCCGGGCCCGTGACCCCGGATCCAGACGCACCCCTGCCACCGGAGGATCCGGCTCCGGCCCGGACAACGGGGCATGCGGAACTGTTGGGGGACTGGGCGGCCTATCCCGCCTGGTGTTCGAACACGACGGGTCCGGAGCGGCCTATCACCATCACGCTGACGCGCTTTGAGGGCTATGAGAACAGCTGCGCCATCGAGGCCTCACGCCCGATTGCAGAGGGCCATGAGCTGGATCTGGTGTGTCAGGGCGAGGGGCAGGAGACCCGCGAAACAATACGCGCCTCGGCCACGGATGATCGCCTGAGACTGTCCTATCCGGATCGAGACGGGGCGACGGTGGCGTTCACCCGCTGCCCGTCGGACCAGCCCTAGCTGAACAGGAAGTTCATGACGTCGCCGTCCTTGACGACATAGGACTTGCCCTCGGCCCGCAGCTTGCCGGCCTCGCGCGCCTTGGCCTCGCCGCGCAGGGCGACATAGTCGTCATAGGCGATGGTTTCGGCGCGGATGAAGCCCTTTTCAAAGTCCGTATGGATCACGCCAGCCGCTTGCGGAGCCGTATCGCCGACATGGATCGTCCAGGCGCGCGCTTCCTTGGGGCCGACCGTGAAATAGGACTGCAGGCCCAGAAGGGAATAGGCTTCCCGGATCAGGCGGTTGAGGCCCGGCTCGGCCAGACCCAAGGTCTCGAGAAACTCCAGCTGTTCCGCCTCGTCCAGTACCGCCAGCTCCGAATCGATCTTGGCCGAGATGACGACGGAATTGGCGCCGTCCTTCGCCGCGCGGGCGGCGACCAAGTCTGATAGCTCATTGCCCTTGTCGGCCGAGTTCTCGTCGACATTGGAGACATAAAGGGCGGGAAGGGCGGTCAGCAGCTGCAGCATGTCCCAGGCCTTGCGGTCTTCCTTGCTGACCTCGGCGGTGCGGGCGGGCTTGCCGGCGTTGAGCTGGGTCAGGGCCAGATCGACCAGTTTCAGGCTCTGCTGGCTTTCCTTGTCACCGGCCTTGGCGCGCTTTTCCATCTGGCCCCGGCGACGCTCCAGGCTTTCCATATCGGCCAGCATCAGCTCGGTCTCGATGATCTCGAGATCGGCGATCGGGTCGATGCGATCCTCGACGTGGGTGATGTCATCGTCGACGAAGCAGCGGGCGACAAAGGCAATGGCGTCACAGTCGCGGATATTGGCCAGGAACTGGTTGCCCAGACCCTCGCCCTTGGACGCACCGCGCACCAGACCCGCGATATCGACGAAGGTGATGCGCGACGGAATGATCTCCTTTGATCCAGCGATCTCGGCCAGCACCTTGAGGCGCGGCTCGGGCACGGCGACGTCGCCGGTGTTGGGCTCGATCGTGCAGAACGGATAGTTGGCCGCCTGGGCCGCCGCCGTCTTGGTCAGGGCGTTGAACAGGGTGGACTTGCCGACGTTGGGCAGGCCGACGATCGCGACTTTCAGGGCCATGGAACTCTCTGGGGAACGGGTCGAGGCGAGCCTTTAGCCGCTGGGCACCCGTTTGTCAGGCGCTAACCGCCCCGGACCGTCAGTTGACGGCCGGATTGCCGACCCGGGCGGAGACGGTGACCGGGGCGGCATCCGCGAAGGTCAGGGCCAGGTCCACCGTGTCGCCCTCCGCAAGAGGGGCTGTCACCTGCATCAGCATGATGTGGTTGCCGCCGGGCTGCAGAGCCGTCACCTCACCTGCAGGAAGGGGCAGGCCGTCGGTCATTTCAGCCATGGTCATGACCCCGCCCGCGGTCGACATTTCATGGATCTCGGCCTTGCCCGCGGCATCGGTCGAGACCGAGACAAGGCGGTCGTCGGTTGCGGCGGCAAGGGTCATATAGCAGCCCGTCACATCGCGGCCGTTCGGCGTAGGCCGGCAGACCGCATCGCTGACTTCGACGGACGGCGCCGCGGCATCCTGACAGGCGGTGACTCCGAGACAGAGCAGGGCGAGGGCGGGCAGGCGCATGGGACGGCTCCATCAGGCAGGGCGTGTGCGCAATGAACCCGGTCGCGTCATCAGGCAAGAGACGCGGTGTCGCGCCCGTCAGGAACGGACAGGGATTGGCTCTCGACAGGGTCCGGGGGCCGTGCCAGCGTGACCTCCACAAACTGCTGTATTCATGGAGATCGCCATGTCGCTTGGCCCGGGTTCGCTGAGAATGGGTCTGATGGGAGGGGCCTGTGCCCTGATGCTGACAGGGACGGCGGTGTCCGCCCAGGAGCAGGTCGACAGCCGCCCCGGAGGTCCCGGCCGCGTGGCCATCACCATTTATAATCAGGACATCGCCCTGGTTGAGGATGTGCGGGACCTGAACATTCCGGACGGCCGCTCGCGTCAGGAGTTCCCCGGCGTATCGGCAAGCATCCGGCCCGAGACCGTGGGGCTCAGCGGTCGGGGCCTGTCAGTGGTCGAGCAGAATTTCGACTATGACCTGCTGACGCCCGACAAGCTGATGCAGAGCGCGGTCGGCGACACCATCGGCATCGTCCGCATCAATCCGGGCACCGGTCGCGAGACGACTGAACGGGCCCAGGTTCTGGCCGCCAATGAGGGCGTGGTGCTGCGGATCGGCGACCGGATCGAGGTGCTGCGGGACGACGGCGTGCCCACCCGGGTGATCTTCGACGAGGTGCCCGCCAATCTGCGCCCGCGTCCGACGCTCAGCGTGACGCTCGACGCCGAGGGTGGCGGTCGCCGCGAGACGACGCTCAGCTATCTGACCAGCGGCCTGTCGTGGGAGGCGGACTATGTGGCCCAGTACGACGAGGCGGGCGGCAGTCTGGACCTGACGGGCTGGATCACCATCACCAACCGCTCGGGCGCGACCTTTACCGAGGCCAGCACGCGGGTCGTGGCCGGAGAGGTCAATCTGGTCAGCGGCGGCGGCTATTACGGCGGACGCGGCGGCGGCAATGGCTATGAGTTCTCGGATGGCGCCGAGGGTATCGCCGACTATTACATTTACCCCCTGCCGGGCCGTGTGACGGTGGCCAACAACCAGAACAAGCAGGTCGGCCTTCTGGACGTGGCCAATGTGCCGGCGACCAAACGCTATCTCTTCCAGATGGGCGGCTTTTCGACCTATGAGCAGGCGCAGTCGGCCGAGGTGGCGGTGCTGTTCCAGAACGGTCGCGCCTCAGGCGTCAGTCAGGCCCTTCCGGCCGGGGTGGTGCGCGTCTATGTGCGCGACGCGGGCGGTGAGCCCCGCTTCATCGGCGAGGATGAGATCGGCCACACGCCGGCCGGATCGGACATCGCCATCACCACCGGGGATGCCTTTGACGTCACGGTCCAGCCGCGTCTGGTCAGCAATGAACGGGTCGCGCCGCGCATCCTGAACACCGAACGGTCGCGCTACCGGATGGAATACACGGTGCGGAATGCCCGCTCCGAGCCGGTGGTGGTCGAGGTTCGCCAGACCGGTCTGGGCCGCGACACCGAGATCCAGGATCAGAGCATCCAGGGCGAGATGCGCGATGCCCGCACCATCGTCTGGCGCGTGCCGGTTCCTGCCAATGGCCAGACCGTGCTGACGGCGACCATCGAGACCGGCGGCTGATCCCGATGCGCGCGGGCGTCAGTCTGATCGCGATACTGGCCCTGTCAGGGCTGGCGGCACCGGAGGCCCTTGCCCAGGCTGCGGTTCCCGCTGCCGTGGCGGAGCCTGCGGTGGCGGTCTCTTCTGGCCCCGAGGCCGTGTCGGTGGTCATCTACCGAGACCGGCCGGTGAATACGGTCGAGCTGATGCGCCAGTCGCAGCAGAGCTGGAGCCGACTGGACCGCGAAGGTCTGGCGCTGATCGTCGAGACACGGACAGTTGACCTGCCCGCAGGCGAGGCCGTGATCCGCTTCGAGGGCGTGGCCGGCGGCATCGTTGGCCAGAGTGCGGTGCTGGAGGGCCTGCCCGCCGGGGTGATTGAGCGGAATACCGACTTTGACCTGCTGACGCCCGGATCGCTGTTCGAGCGGTCGATCGGCGAGACGGTGCGGGTGGTGCGCATCAATCCGGTGACCGGCGGTGCCGAGGAACACGTCGCCGTGATCCGCGCCGGGGCCAACGGACCCGTGCTGGAGGTCGACGGCGGCTTTGAGGCCCTCAGCTGCTCGGGCCTGACCCAACGTGTGGTGTTCGACCGTGTGCCCGAGGGGTTGAGCGACCAGCCCAGCCTGTCGGTGCGCACCCGGGCAGGGGAGGCCGGGCGCTATACGGTGACGCTGGCCTATCTGGCCACCGGCCTGCAGTGGTCCAGCGATTATGTGGCCGAGCTGGCGCCGGATGGGCGCTCCATGACCCTGACCGGCTGGCTGACCCTCGCCAATTTCGGCAGCACAGGCTTTGTCGACGCGCCGGTCCAGGCTGTAGCCGGCAATCTGCGAACCGAGTCGGGCACTGTCCCGGTCGATGCCGTGCGTCTGCCGCGTCGCGCGGGCTGCTGGCCCCAGGACACGACGACCGAAGGCGAGATGCCGGAGTACTCAGGGCCGGCCATGGCCGTGCCGCCCCCGCCACCACCTCCCGCTCCGCCGCCACCTCCGCGCTTGCAGATGAGAGACGAAGTGGTTGTCACAGGCTCCCGCATCGCCGAGCAAGGCGAACTGGGAGACTACAAGATCTACACCCTGCCGGAACGGACCACGGTCGCAGCCCGCCAGACCAAGCAGGTGCGGTTCCTGGAGCGGCGCGATGTGCCGGTCGAGAGGATCTATCGCGCGCGGATCGACGGGTCTTCGGACCTCCGCAGTGTCACAGGTCCCCTCCAGACCGACATCGTGCTGAGGCTGGACAATGATGCGGACTCGGCCCTGGGTCTGGCCCTGCCCGGCGGGACCTGGAGCCTGCGGCAGCAGCGCACCGATGGCCCGGCCTTCTTCACCGGAGAGGCCCGCAGCACCGATCGCCCGATCGGCTTGCCGGTCGAGCTGTCGATCGGCCAGTCCCCCAACGTCCGGGTCCGCTATCGCACGACCGACTACAGCTCCAGCCAGACCGGCGGGGTGACGACGACCCTCTATACGGTCCAGGTCGAGGTGATGAATGCGGGGGCCGAGGCGGCCAGCCTCGAGGTCATTCCGTGGGCCTATTTCCAGCCGGGCTTCACCATCACCCGCGAGAGCCGTGAGAGCAGTATTACCGAGGGGGGCTATCCGGCGTGGAGCTTTGCGGTTCCGGCGGGCAGTGTCGAGCGGCTGAGCTTCAGCTATCGTGTCGAATATTGAGCGCTATTCGCCGTTCTGTGCGGCCTGACGCGGGCTGAATTTCGGCGCAGGCGCCAGGCGCAGCACCTCGCCCTGATAGCGCTCGTCCTGACCGCTCAGCAGGAAGGGCAGGGCGTCGGCGCAGGCGTTCAGCAGGGCATCTCGCCACGGATATTCGGCCTTATGAAAGTCCCCCAGCACATGGGGCATGACCAGTTGCGGCTCGCCCGGATGGCCGATGCCCAGGCGCGCCCTGCGGAAGTCGGCCCCCAGATGGGCGATCAGCGAGCGGATGCCGTTCTGGCCCGCCGCCCCGCCGCCGGTCTTCATGCGGAAACGACCCGGTGCCAGATCGATCTCGTCGTGGAAGATCACAATGTCCGCAGGCGCGAGCTTGAAGAAGCGCGCGGCCTCGCCGACCGCACGGCCGCTCTCGTTCATATAGGTCTGGGGCTTCATCAGCATGACCTTGTGGCCCTCGACCTCGCCGTCACGCACGATGGACTGGAATTTGGCCCGCTCGGGGCCAAAGCGCCAGCGGTCCGCGATCACGTCGGCCGCCATGAAGCCGATGTTGTGCCGGTTGTTCTGATACTTCGGCCCGGGATTGCCCAGGCCCGCCAGGATGATCATGGGCAGGGTCCAAAACGGTCGCGGCCCACTCCCTGAAGGGAATGGGCCGCGGGGTCAATTGAGCCGTGAAGCGAAAACCCGGAGGATCAGCCCTCGGGGGTCTCTTCGGCGTCGCCCTCGTCGCTCTGGGCGGTGGCGGGCACTTCGTCGGCAGCGACTTCTTCAGCCTCGGCCTCAGCGGCGGCTTCATCCGCAGCTTCGTCGGCGGCATCAGCCTTGGCGGCGGACGAAATCTTGATCGAGGCGACCATGAAGTCGCGGTCGCCGATGGCGGGCTCTACGCCCTTGGGCAGCTTGATGTCCGAGATGCGGATGGTGTCGCCCATCTTGTGACCGGCCAGATCGACGATCAGTTCCTCGGGGATGTGGTCGGCGCGGACCGAAATCTCGACCGTGTGACGCACGATTTCCAGCGAACCGCCCTGACGGAAGGCCTCGCATTCATCCTGGTTGATGAAGTGCACGGGCACTTCGATCTTGATCACCTGCTTCTCATCGACGCGCATCAGGTCGAAGTGCATGGGACGGTCCGACACGGGGTCGAACTGCACGTCCTTGGCGATGACCGGCTGCGTTTCCTTGCCGTACTTCAGGGTCACCAGGTGACCCAGCAGCTTGCCGGTGTACAGGTTCTTGCGGAAGTCCTTCTCGTTGACCGAGATGGCCACCGGGGCCTTGTCGCCACCGTACAGCACGCCGGGCACGGCACCCGCGCGACGGGCAGCGCGGGCGCTGCCGGTACCGACGCCGTCACGGACGTCAACGTTCAGAATGATCTCGGCCATCGGGCTCGCCTCAATAACGCACGCCGCGCTTCCAAAGACAGCGCGCAGCGGGGATTGCATCCCTCGAATTCAAGAGCGCGGGCTATTACACGGATGCGACCCGGCGTGCAACCGGCTTTGCATCCAATACAGCAACCCGCATGGGTGCCTCAGGGGCGACCGGGTGAAGGTGCCTGGGACTGGGCCGAGTCGGCAGCAGCGGCTGCGGTCGCAGCCGGGGCACCCGTCAGGGTGCCTTCGTCCAGTGCGAAGGCCGTGGTCGGGATCATGACCGGCATCGGCCCCATGCTCTGTGCGGCGCAGGTCGCCAGATCGCTGACGATATGCTGCCCGATGCAGAAGATGTCCTCATAGTGCGGTCGCGAGGCGGCCAGGCACTGGAACAGGTTCAGCTTGGACATGTTGAGGCAGAATTCGTTGTTGGTCTCGACGACCAGCGCCTCGGTATAGGTCCGGAAATCATCGCCCCCGGCGCCCAGTGCAGCCAGCGCCGCGATGGCCAGCGAATTGATCACCGGCTGGGTATAGGGCGGCTGAAGCTTGATCGGCGCCAGCTCAAGCCCGGAACCCGCGTGGGCTGCCGTAAACAGCAGGCTGGCGTCCTCTGCGGACGGCAGCATGACAACCACCGAGTTGGCCTTTGCGGCGTCAAGGCGGCCCTGGCGGTCGTCCATCGGGCGCGTCGCCCAGCGGCGTCGGGGGTCTGCGCGGCCCTGGATCGTATAGGCGTCCTCCTTGATGGCTTCGGCGATCGTCGACAGGGCGGCGATATCTTCGCCAAGGGTGCTGACGATCAGGCCGGCCGCAGCGTCAGCCCCGGGCAGGGTTGCGGCATAGGCCGGGTCCTGGATGATCCGGTTGATGATTTCCTCGCGCTGCACAGGGTCGGCGGCATACTGGCGTACCCCGGCGACGAACTCGGGCGATTGCAGCGCCAGGACGGCGCCATAGGCAATCATGCCGCGCGACAGCTGGGCCGGCTCATAGGCCGAGCCGGTGCGGATGGCGTTCTGGATGGACTCGGCATCGGGGAAGCCGGCTTCAATCGTGCCGACCTCGCGGATGAAGGCCACGTAGATGGAAGCGGCCTCGGACACACCCTGATTAAGGGCCAAGGCCGGCGGCGGCGGGGGAGGAGGCGGTGGCGGGGGCGGCGGTTCCGGCTCGGTCGCGGCACAGGCGGCGATCATGGCCAGAGCGGCGAGGGTGCCGCCCTTAAGGCCGAGCGACAGGGCGGTGGTGGACCGAAGAACTCGGGTCATCGACAGGGCTTCCCCACTGAATACTCAGGCGACGCGGACAAACGCGTCGCGATCCGGTCTCTTATAACGCGGGATGAAGCGTTTTCCGACCGTTAATCGAACAGCTTGGAGACGGACTCCTCGTTGGCGATTCGGCGGATCGCCTCGCCTATCAGGGGAGCCACCGAGACCGTGCGGATCTTCTTGCAAGTCGCCACCTCATGCGGCTGTTCGATCGAATCGGTGATCACCAGTTCCTTCAGCGGGCCGTCGTTGACTCGGCTGACGGCAGGGCCGGACAGGACGCCGTGGCTGATATAGGCCGACACCTCGGTCGCACCCTGGTCGATCAGGGCCTTGGCCGCGTTCACCAATGTGCCGCCCGAGTCGACGATGTCGTCGAACAGGATGCAGCGGCGTCCCTCGACGTCACCGATGATGTTCATGACCTCGCTCTCCCCGGCCTTGGGGCGCCGCTTGTCGACGATGGCCAGGTCGGCGTTCAGGCGGCTGGCCAGTGACCGGGCGCGCACCACGCCGCCCACATCGGGCGAGACGATCATCAGATCATCGCCGCGCGGATAGTTTTCGCGAATGTCCTGCGCCAGCACGGGCGTGGCGACCAGATTATCGGTCGGAATGTCGAAGAAGCCCTGAATCTGCCCGGCGTGCAGATCCATGGTCAGCACCCTGTGGGCCCCGGCCCGGGTGATCATATTGGCCACCAGCTTGGCGGAAATCGGCGTGCGACCGCCGGTCTTCCGATCCTGACGGGCATAGCCGAAATAGGGCATGACGGCCGTGATCCGTTTGGCCGACGCCCGGATCAGGGCATCGGTCATGATCAGCAGCTCCATCAGATTGTCATTGGCCGGATAACTGGTCGACTGGATGACAAAGACATCCTCGCCCCGCACATTTTCCTCAATGACGGCAAACACCTCATTGTCTGCAAAGCGCTTTACCTCCGCCCGGGTCAGCGGCATGTCGAGGTGATCGGCTATGGCCCGGGCCAGGGTTCGGTTGGCATTGCCGGAGAGCAGCTTCATGGCCCGTCATCCTTTCGCCCTCATCGGACCGCCAATAGGGAGAGGAGGCGTCCGGGGTGTGGGCGCTTCTTAACAGCGGGGCGTCAGGCATCAAGCCGCTTCACGCGCATTCCGGACCAAATCCGACATCGGTCCGCATGTGATTGGCGCTTGGGTTTCGCTGGTGTAGAGATCGCTTCGTCTTCCGGATGGTCCGCTGCGGCGCGCCTTCCGGCCGGTAATCATGGGGTCGCAATCAGTGCCTGTTTCCAAAATCCGTTCCGGTCTGATCCTGTCAGCGGTTGTTGTCTTTTCGCTGACCGTAGCAGCCTGCAACAACGGCCGGGAGCGGCCGAAGCTGGCCTATGAAGAACGTCCGGTCGAGCTGCTGTACAACACCGGCTATGAGCGGCTGGAGCGCAAGCGCTGGCGCGACGCGATCGATTATTTCCAGGAAGTGGAACGTCAGCACCCCTATTCAGAGTGGGCGCGGCATTCGATCCTGATGCAGATCTACGCCTATTATCAGAACAATAGCTATGCTGAGGCTATCGCCGCCTCGGACCGGTTCATCCAGCTGTTCCCCGGCAATCCGTCGGCCGCCTATGCCTATTACATGAAGGCGATCTGCTTCTTTGAGCAGATCACCGACGTGGGCCGTGACCAGGGCTATTCCGAGAATGCCTTGGCGGCGCTGCGCGAGGTCGCCCGCCGTTATCCCGACACCGCCTATGCCTCTGATGCCCTGGTCAAGATCGACATGGTCAACGACCAGCTGGCCGGCAAGGAAATGGAAATCGGCCGCTACTATCAGCGCGCCAACCAGCCGCTGGCCGCGATGAACCGCTATCGCACCGTCGTCGAGAACGAAGAGTTCCAGCGCACCTCGCATGCGCCGGAGGCCCTGTACCGTCTGGTCGAAGTCAGCCTGGTGCTGGGCCTGAAGGACGAGGCAATCCGCAACGGCGCGGTTCTGGGCCACAACTTCCCCGGCAGCCCCTGGTACAGCGAAGCCCATGCCCTGCTGACCGATCAGGGCGAGCGGCCGGACGTAGAGCCCGAAGCGCGTCGCGAAGGCTGGCTCAGCCGGATCATCCCGGGCTGAGGTCGGGGCTGAATTCGGGACCAAACACGGAACAGCGCATCGTCAGAACGCAGCCCGGCGCTATGATCGGCCTCATGTCGAATCATTCCGACCGCCAGACAGGCCGCCTTCCATGCTGACCGCCCTGTCGATTCGCGACATCGTGCTGGTCGACCGCCTGGACCTTGAGGTCGGCTCAGGCCTGACCGTGCTGACCGGCGAGACCGGCGCCGGCAAGTCTATCATCCTCGATGCTCTCGGTCTGGCGCTGGGTGCCCGCTCCGACGCGGGGCTGGTGCGCGCAGGCGCGGCCCAGGCCGTGGCCACCGCCACCTTTGACACGCCTACAGATCTCGACTGGCTGGCCGAAGCGCGGGAGAAGGGGCTGGAGATTGAGCCGGGCGAAGAACTGATCCTGCGTCGGGTTCTGGGGGCGGATGGCCGCAGCCGCGCCTTCGTCAACGACCAGGCCGTCGGGGTGAATGCGCTGAGGTCGCTGGCGCAGGCACTGGTCGAGGTCCATGGCCAGCATGAGACGGTTGGTCTGCTGGATGCCCGGACCCATCCCGGTGCCCTGGACGGCTATGGTGGCCTGCACGAGGACGTCGCGGCCGTGGCGCGGGCGCATGACGCCCGGCGCGAAGCCCAGCAGCGGCTGGACACCTTGCGGGCGGAAGCCAGCAGCGCTGCCGCCCGGGCCGAGGAGCTGACGCTCGCGCTCGAGGAGCTGGACGCCCTCGACCCCCGGGCGGGCGAAGAGGCCGAGCTGGCCGGCGAACGGGCCCTGCTGGGCGCGGCGGAAAAGGCGTTGGCCGATCTGTCGGAAGCGCGGGACTCGCTGGGCGGGGACAAGCTGTCGCAACGGTTGTCGGCGGCCCTGAGGGCCGTGGAGCATGCCCGGGGCCGAGCCCTGCAGGCCGTGCGACTGGAAGCCGAGAATGCAGGCACTGCCTCAGAGGTATCCGGGCACGATCACCCTGTCGTTTTGCGGCTCGCCGCCGCTGCCGAGGCGATTGACCGCACCCTCGTCGAGGCGATGGAGGCGGTGGCCCAGTTGGATCAGGCCGCAGATGCGCTGGATGTCGAGCCGGGTCGTCTGGACAAGGCCGAGGAACGGCTGTTCGCCCTGCGCGCTGCGGCTCGCAAGCTGAACTGCACGGTCGAGGATCTGCCGCGCCTGCGCGTCCGCATGCGTGAACAGCTGCGGTTGATCGAGGACGGGGCCGAGGCGCTGACTGCGGCCGAGCGGACGCTGACCGCCGCGCGCGCGGCCTATGACGCGGCGGCCGCCACCCTGTCGTCCCGCCGGGCCGAGGCGGGCGACCGTCTGGCCCAAGCTGTAGCCGGGGAACTGGGGCCGCTGAAACTGGACCGGGCCCGCTTTCGCGTGGCACTGGAGCCCCTGCCCGAGGACCGGCGGGGCGCGCGGGGGGCGGAAACGGTGCGGTTCGAAATCTCGACCAATCCGGGCCAGCCGTTCGGCCCGCTGGACACGGTGGCCTCCGGGGGCGAGCTGGCGCGCTTTGCCTTGGCGATGAAGGCTGCGCTGGCGGCCCGCCCCGAGCAGGCGCAGCCCGTCATGATCTTCGACGAGGTGGATCAGGGCGTCGGCGGCGCCGTGGCCGAGGCGGTCGGACGCCGGCTGCAGCGGCTGGCGAGCGGCGGTCAGGTGCTGGTTGTCACCCACAGCCCCCAGGTCGCGGCCCGGGGTCACACCCACTGGAAGGTGCGCAAGGGCGACCGCGACGGCGCCACGATTACGACCGTCGAGGTTCTCGACGCTGCCCAGCGCGACGAGGAGATCGCCCGCATGCTGTCGGGCGCGGTGGTCACGGATGAGGCCCGGGCTGCGGCTCGCGCGCTGATCGAGCACCCCGACAGGTGACGCATCGCCACAGGGGGCGTGGGGTGCGAATTTTCCCTGTATTTTCGGGGCTTGAGCCCGGGGCCGGGGTGCCTTGACCTGACGCCCGACCGCCTATAGGTTCCGCGCCGAATTCAGACCCCCTCCGACGCCCGCCTTCCGGCGCCAGCATCGGGCGCTGAGCAGGCCGATGTCCCCGACCGAGGAAACCCGCGAAGAGACAATCAGACGTCTCAACGCCCAGGCCGACTCGCTAAAGGCGCGGGCCACACCCGAACCGCCCGAATACGGCGGAGCGGCAGTGGGATACGGCTATCGCATCATGGCCGAGATGATCGGTGGTGTGCTGGTAGGCCTGGGGATCGGCTGGGGTTTCGACCTGTTTGTCGGGACCGCGCCGTGGGGGATGATCGTGGGGACCCTTTCGGGTTTCGCGATCTCCATCTGGCTGGCGGTGCATTCCGCCAAAAAACTCAGCGCCCGCGCGCTGAAGGAATTCGGTCCCCCCCGGGACCTTCCGGATGACGCGGACGCCGACGACAACGACCGCTGACCGGGCCGCCTCACGGCGATTCGGAGTTTTGACTTGGGAGACACGGCGGCATGGCCGATCCGATGGAACAGTTCGAGGTTAAGCCGGTGGTGGAGATCGCCCCGGTGAATGTGCCTGGCCTCGGGCTGGTTGACCTTTCGATCACCAACTCCACCGTCGCCATGTTTGTGGCGGCGACGATTGTCGTCCTCTTCTTTGCCATCGTCACGGCCTCGCCTAAGGTCGTTCCCGGCCGCCTGCAGGTCGTTGGCGAGGGCATGTTCAGCTTCATCGACGACCTGGCGACCGGCATCATCGGCTCGCAGGGCCGCGCCTTCTTCCCGTTCGTCTTCACGCTCTTCATCTTCATCCTGGCGATGAACATGCTCGGCATGTTCACGGTCTTCACGGCCACCGCCCAGCTGGCCGTCGCGCTGACATTTGCCCTGATGACCTTCCTGCTGGTCATCGTGGTCGGCTTCGCCATGCACGGCCTCGGCTTCCTCAAGCTGTTCGCCCCGTCCGGCGTGCCCTGGTACATGCTGCTGTTCGTGGTGCCGATCGAGGTGATCTCCTTCTTCCTGCGTCCCGTCACCCTCTCGCTTCGTCTGTTCGGCAACATGCTGGGCGGCCACGTCGCCATGAAGGTGTTCGCCGGCTTCATCGTCTCACTGGGCGCGGTCGCTTCGGCCGGAGGCGTCGCCTACCTGGCCTATGTCGCCGCCATCCTGGCCTTCGGTGGCGTTCTGGCCCTGACGGCGCTGGAGTTTCTGGTCGCCTTCCTCCAAGCCTTTGTGTTCGCGGTCCTGACCTGCGTCTATCTCAACGACGCCGTTCACGCCGGGGACCACTGATCCATCCACCAACCTTCAATCGCTTCATTCAAAGGACAAACATCATGGAAGCTGAAGCCGCAAAATACATCGGTGCTGGCCTGGCCACCCTCGGCATGATCGGCGCCGGTATCGGCGTGGGAACGATCTTCTCGGGTTTCCTGCAGGGCGCCCTGCGTAACCCTTCGGCCGCCAGCGGCCAGTTCACCAACCTGGTTCTGGGCTTCGCCCTGACCGAAGCGCTGGGCATTCTGGCCTTCGTGCTCGGCCTGCTGATCCTCTTCAGCTAAACCTGACGATCCAATCGGGCGGTGGCCGGTCCCTTCGGATCGCCGCCGCCCGTCGCTCTTTCTGAACCGGACTGAACATGGCTGTGCAATCCAGCGACGCCCCCCCGACCCATGACGTCTCCGCTGCTGCGCCGACAGGCGAGCATGGCGACGCCTATGCTGCCGGCACGGAAGCCAAACATGCTTCGGGCGGCGGTCTGCCCCAGTTCGAGTTCCAGTGGTGGGCCGGCCAGATCTTCTGGCTGCTGATCATTTTCGCCGTCCTCTACGTCCTGCTCTCCAAGGTCTTCCTGCCACGCCTGCGCCGCGTGAAGGATGAACGCGCCGGGACGATTGCGACCGCCATCGAAGCCGCCCGCCAGGTGCAGGCTGAAGCCGCTGGCCAGGCTGAGGTCGCCAAGGCCGAGGTCGAGCAGGCCCGCGCTACCTCCCGCGCGACTGCTGCTGCGGCCAAGGCTCGCGTCACTGATACCGCCAACGCCCGCGCGGCTGAGGAAGAGGCCGTTGTCAACGCCCGTATCGCAGAGGCCGAAGCCGCGATCGGCAAGACCCGTGACGCGGCCATGACGAATGTCTCGTCGATTGCCTCGGACACGACCCGCGCCATCGTCGAGAAGCTGACCGGCAAGGCCGCGACGGCTGCCGAAACCGACGCCGCCGTCAAGGGAGCCGCCTGATGCCCGCTTTTCTCACCGGATATTTCTGGGACCTTGGCAATGCCGAGTTCTGGGTTGGCGTTGGCCTGGTCGTGTTTTTCGGCATCCTGGTACTGGTCAAGGTGCCGGGCATGATCGCTGCCCAGCTGGACGGAGCCGCTACCAAAATCCAGTCCGAGCTGGACGAGGCCGCACGTCTTCGCGCCGAGGCCGAGGCCCTGTTGGCACAGATCAAGCTTGAGAAGGCCGAGGCCGAGGCCCAGGCGGCCGACATGCTGAAAGCCGCCGAGGCTGATGCGCGTCGTCTGGAAGAGGACGCCAAGGTCAAGCTGGAGGAAGCGCTCGCCCGTCGCCAGACGCTGGCCGAACGTCGCATTGCTCAGGCCGAGGCCCAGGCCACCGCTGAGGTCAAGGCTGCTGCTGCGGAGCTGGCCATCAAGGCCGCTGAAGACATTCTGGCGGCTCGTCTGGCCTCGCAGACGCGCGATCCGCTGGTCGATGAGGCTATCGCCCAAATGGGGACTCGCCTGAACTAGGCGGCGCCTCTAGAAACTGCCCAACGACATCGGCCCCGGAGTGATCCTCCGGGGCCGTTTCGCATTCCGGGCTAGTGCGCCAGATGTACGTGGTCGCGGACCCGTTCCTGCCGCCAGGCCTTGCCGACCATACGGGCATAGACATTGCCCATCACCGCACCAAACACGACGTGGGTGAGCACCAGCCAGGCGACGGTGAAGAAGCCGGCGCGCATGCCGAACATGCCGATGCCGGTGAGCGGCGCGATCGTCAGGCCCATCACGATGAAGGCACCGACGGCAAAGACCACGCCTTTTGTTTCCGGCATTTCAGTGGGCATCCGCGGACACAGGATGCCGAACAGGGGCCCAAGGATCAGGGTGCCAACCAGGAAGTGTCCGGCCCAGCCGACCCATGGAATCGAGTCCGTTCCGAGCATCACCGTAACAAGACGGGGAAACCCTGCGACCCAGGGACCGGCCCACAACTGTGCGGCTTCAAGTGCTGCAACAGCAAGTGCCGCCACAAAGCCGGCGATCATACCTTTGTAAACGCGTGACATCATGACCAATGCGCCTCCCAACGCTTGTTTTGGGTTCTGATTACGCAGGGTCATCATACGCTCATCAGGGGAGGCTGTGTTCACAATCCCGTGCGCAGGGTCAGCGAGGGCCCCAGCGGAGGCCCGTCAAGGCTTCGGATGTTGACCACAGTTGGGCCGCCATGTCGGCGTTGAGAGCCTGTTCTGCGGGCACAGCGGGCCCCGGTGGTCCCTTGATCTCGCGCATCTTCGTTGGCCCGAGATAGGCGCCCGGGGCAATGTCGGGCGCCGTTGCCGCCATCAGGATCGGCAGGGCCCCGGCGGCCTGGCTGTGGGTGACCAGGGGCTCGATCAGGGGCCTGACGACCCACCGGTGCAGCGACCGCCCGATCCGCGAGCCGACCAGCGGACCATTAGCGATCAGCCCTGTGCGGGCGACGCCGGGGTGGGCCACGACACTGGTCAGGCCCCAGTCGTTCGCCTGGCTGCGGCGATCCAGTTCCAGCCCGAACATCAACATGGCCAGCTTGGACTGGGCATAGACGGGCCAGGCGTCGTACCCCTGAGTGTAGTTGAGGTCGTCGAGGCGGATCCGGCCCTGCCGGTGGGCGATGCTGGACACCTGCACCACGCGGGCGGTTCCGGCCTGCAGCAGGGGCAGCAGCCGCCCGGTCAGGGCGAAATGGCCGAGGTAGTTGGTGGCCAGCTGCATCTCGAAGCCGTCCTCGGTCTCCCGGCGAGCGGGCAGGGCCATCACCCCGGCATTGTTGACGAGGATGTCGATCGGCCGGCCTTCGGCCAGCAGGCGTTGGGCAAAGGCCGTCACCGAGGCCTGCCGCGACAGGTCCAGTTCCTCGAACCGGAGGCGGGCGTCGGGCTGCTTCGCCTTGATATCCGCGATGGCGGCGATCGCCCGGTCATGGCTGCGGGCCGCGACGATGACGTCGGCTCCCCTGGCTGCAAGCGCTTTCGCTGTCTCAAAGCCGGTGCCGCTGTTGGCGCCGGTCACGATGGCGCGGCGGCCGGTGAGGTCGGGAATGTCGTCGGTCGTAAAGGAGGTCATACCCCCATGTCGTGAGGACACGGGGGTATGGCAAGTCGGGAGCCTATTCTGCCGCCATGTTGGAGCCGTCCGGCGCGGTCCAGCGCAGGACCGGCTGGCGCGCCGCCCGGGTCTCGTCCAGCCGCTTCATCGGGGCGTGGAACGGGGCGCCCTTGAAGCGGTCCTTGTCGCCCGCCTTGGCGGCTTCGGCGAGGGCGCGCATGGCGTGGATGAAGCGGTCCAGCTCGGCCTTGGACTCCGTCTCGGTCGGCTCGATCAGCATGGCCCCGTGCACGACCAGCGGGAAGTACATGGTCATCGGGTGGAAGCCCTCGTCGATCATCGCCTTGGCAAAGTCGAGCGTGGTGATGTCCGTGCCCTTCAGCCATTCGTCGTCGAACAGGGCCTCGTGCATGCACGGCCCCTCAGGGAAGGCAGCGCTCATCACGTCCGACAGGCGGGCCTTGATGTAGTTGGCGTTCAGCACGGCGTCTTCGGCCACCTGACGCAGACCGTCCGAGCCGTGGCTCATCATATAGCTGAGGGCGCGGACATACATGCCCATCTGGCCCTGGAAGGCGCACAGGCGGCCGAAGGCCTGCTCGGCCTCGTCTTCCTCACGCTCGACCAGCTTGAAGCCGTCGCCGGTGTTCACGACCCAGGGGGCCGGTGCGAACGGCGCCAGCGCCTCGGACAGCACCACCGGACCCGCACCCGGCCCGCCGCCACCGTGCGGCGTCGAGAAGGTCTTGTGCAGGTTGATGTGCATGGCATCGACGCCGAGGTCGCCGGGCCGCACCCGGCCGACGATGGCGTTGAAGTTGGCCCCGTCGCAGTAGAAGTAGGCGCCGGCCTCGTGCGTCAGGCGGCTGATCTCGAGGATGTCGCGCTCGAACAGGCCACAGGTGTTGGGGTTGGTGACCATGATGGCCGCAACATCGTCGCCCAGCTTGGCCTCAAGGTCCGCCAGATCAACACGCCCGTCCTCGGTCTGGGCAATCTCGACAACCGTATAGCCGACGAAGGCGGCGGTGGCCGGATTGGTGCCGTGGGCGCTCGTGGGCACCAGCACCTTGTTGCGCGGCGTGTCGGATCTCAGGCCGTTGCCGGCGGCGCGGTGGGCGGCCCGGATGGCCATCAGGCCGCACAGTTCGCCGTGGGCCCCCGCCTTGGGCGACAGGGCCACCGCCGGCATCCCGGTCAGGGTGGTCAGCCAGTGCGAGAGGCTGTCCATCAGTTGCAGCGCGCCCTGCACCGTCGATTGCGGCTGCAGCGGGTGGATGTCGGAGAAGCCCGGCAGACGCGCCATCTTCTCATTCAGGCGCGGGTTGTGCTTCATCGTGCACGAGCCCAGCGGATAGATGGCCAGGTCGATGGCGTGGTTCTTTTGGCTCAGGCGCACATAGTGGCGCATGGTCTCGGGCTCCGACAGGCCCGGCAGGCCGATCGGATCACGACGTACGAGGTCGCCAAGATCGGAGCCGTCTGTCGCAGGTTGCGGCAGGTCGACGCCGGTCTTGCCCCAGCCGTCACCCTCGAAGATCAGGGCCTCGTTCTGCAGCAGGCCCCGGCCCCCGGTCAGGGTGGCAGGTTTGCTCTCGACCCGGTTCGGGGTGGTCGGACGGCCGACGGTGTTCATGGTGCTCATCGGTCCGGTCCTCAGTTCGCCAGAACCTTGGCGAGCGCGGTCGCCAGGATCTTGATGTCAGCGTCGGTCGTGGTCTCGGTCGCGGCGACCAGCAGTACGTCGTCCATGCCCGCATCGGGGGCCAGGCGGCTGTAGGGCACACCGGCCAGGATGTGGTGATTGGCCAGTTGTTCGACGACCTCGGCTGCGGGCTTGGGCAGCCGGATCGCAAACTCGTTGAAGAAGCGCGGCGTCAGGATCTCGACGCCCGGAATGGCCTTGAGCGCATCGCGGGTGGCGACGGCCTTCTCATGGTTCAGCAGGGCCAGGCGGCGCAGGCCGGTCTCGCCCAGCAGGCTCATGTGGATGGTGAAGGCCAGGGTGCACAGGCCCGAGTTGGTGCAGATGTTCGAGGTCGCCTTGTCGCGGCGGATGTGCTGCTCGCGCGTCGACAGGGTCAGGACGAACCCCCGCTCGCCATCGGCATCGACCGTCTCGCCGCACAGACGGCCCGGCATCTGGCGCACCAGCTTGTCGCGCGTGGCGAACAGCCCGACGTAGGGTCCGCCGTAGTTCAGCGCATTGCCGATCGACTGGCCCTCGGCGGCGACAATGTCGGCCCCCATCTCGCCGGGCGACTTCAGCAGGCCCATCGACACAGCCTCGGTCACCACGACGATCAGCAGGGCACCGGCGGCATGGGCCGCCTCGGCGATTTTCGTCACGTCCGTTGCGGTGCCGAAGATGTTCGGGGTCTGGACGACGACGCAGGCCGTGTCGGGCCCGATCTGGTCGATCACGGCAGCCTCGGCATCGACCGCCGGGGCCAAGGCCAGGGTCTCGACGCCGACGGCGTGGACCACGGTTTCGGTCGCCTTGACGTAGTGGGGGTGCACGCCGCCCGAGATCACAGCCTTGTTGCGACGGGTCACGCGGGTGGCCATTAGCACGCCCTCGGCCATGGCGGTCGAGCCGTCATAGAGCGAGGCGTTAGCGACCGGCATGCCAGTCAGGTTCGCGACCTGGGTCTGGAACTCGTACAGATACTGCAGCGTCCCCTGGGCGATTTCCGGCTGATAGGGGGTGTAGCTGGTCAGGAACTCGGACCGCTGGATCACATGGTCCACGGTGGCCGGCACATGGTGCTTGTAGGCGCCGGCCCCGCAGAAGAACGGCACCGTCCCCGCCGTGGCGTTCCTGGCCGCCATGGCACCGAGGGCCCGCTCGACCTCCAGCTCACCGGCCACGCGCGGCAGATCGACCGGGCCGGCCAGTCGGGCAGCTTCCGGCACATCGACGAACAGGTCATCGATCGATTTCACACCGATGGCGGCCAACATGGCCTCACGGTCGTCGGGCGTCAGGGGGAGGTAGCGCATGGGTGGGGAGATCCAGCGTTGAAGGGGTCAGAGGGTGGCGAGGAAGGCGTCGTAGGCGGCGCGGTCCATCAGGCCTTCGATCTGCGAGGCATCAGAGACCTTGATCTTCGCGAACCAGCCCCCGCCCTCGGCGTCGGCATTGACGGTTTCGGGGGCGCCGGACAGGGCGTCATTGGCCTCGACCACTTCGCCCGAGACGGGGGCATAGACGTCCGATGCCGCCTTGACGCTCTCGACGACGGCGAAGCTGTCGCCCTTGCCGACGGTCTTGCCGACCTCGGGCACCTCGACGAACACGACATCGCCCAGCTGGTCGGCGGCGTGCTTCGAAATGCCGACGGTGGCGATGTCACCGTCCAGTTTGACCCACTCGTGATCCTTGGTGAACTTCATGGTCTGATCTCTCAGGCTTTCGGTTTGCGATAATAGCGTTGTGCCGCAAACGGCATGGCGATGACGGTGGCGGCAGCAGGCCTGCCGCGTACGATGACCTTGAGGTCCGTGCCGAGCGCCGCAAAGGTTGGCGGCACATAGCCCATGGCAATGTTGTGGCCGAGGGTCGGGGAGGGTCCGCCCGAGGTGACCGTGCCGATCACCGCGCCGCCGGCGTCAGCAATCTCTGCGCCCTCACGGGCCGGGGCACCTTCCTTGACGTGCAGGCCGACGCGGACGCGGGCCGGGCCGTCGGCCAGCTCCTTGAGGATGCGGTCGGCCCCCGGGAAGTCGGCGCGCTCCTTGCGCGACTTCGACAGGGCAAAGGTAAGGGCGCCCTCGACCGGGCTGGTCGTCGGGTCGATGTCGTGGCCGTGCAGCGGCAGGCCGGCCTCAAGGCGCAGACTGTCCCGCGCGCCCAGACCGATCGGCTTGACGCGGGCGTCTTCCAGCAGGGTGTTCCAGATGCGCTCGGCCTGATCACCCGGCACCGAAATCTCATAGCCGTCCTCGCCGGTGTAACCCGACCGCGAGATGAAACAGTCCGCGCCGAACAGCATCAGCCGGGCCGAGTCCATGAAGCCCATCTCGGCCAGCACGGGCTCGTGCGCGGCCATGACCTCGGCGGCCTCAGGCCCCTGGATGGCCAGCAGCGCCCGGTCTTCCAGACGCGTCAGGGTCACGTCCCCCTCCAGTCGCGCCTGGAGGTAGGCGAAGTCTTCTTCCTTGTTGCCGGCATTGACCACGACATAGAGGCCGCCGTGGTCGGGCTTGCCGGCCATCAGGTCGTCCATGATGCCGCCGTCCTCGTTCAGCAGCAGGGAATACTTCTGCTTGCCGTCCTTCAGGATCTGATAGTCGCCGGGCACGAACCGCTCGAACCAGCTGATGGCATCGGCGCCCGAAATCCGGGCCTGGCCCATGTGCGAAACGTCGAACAGGCCGGCGTGGTCGCGCGTCCAGCGGTGCTCGGCCAGAACGCCCTCGTACTGGACCGGCATGTCATAGCCGCCGAAGCCGACCATGCGCGCGCCCAGCGCCCGGTGCGCCGCATTAAGGGGTGTGGTCTTCAGCTCGGTCATCGGTGTCGGGCTCTCGTTCGCAGACGGTTTCCCGCCCGGTGATGCCCCCGCTGTCTCGAAGCCTGAGAGATTCCGGCGAACGGGTTCGCCTTGCTCCGTCGGCGAGCCCGGCCGGGCTCTTTCCAGCGTCTGATGCGCCTCGCGGTCCTTTTGCCTGAGCGTTTCCGGGGCGGTTGCGCCTTCGGCTCCGGGGTCAGAACCATGACCCCGATCTCTCCCGCGAGAGCCCGCCTTCCCTGTGCGCAGCCGCGACCGGAGTCAAGCGTCAGTAGGGAAAGGGCGGGATTGCCGCAGCCCTTGATGTACAACACCCTCCGGCGTCGTTGCCGGAGGGTGTGTCAGTTCAGGCATCGGCGTCTATTCGATCTCGGTGATGACCAGGATGGTCTCAGGATTGCCGTCGAACGATCCAACCCAGATGTCGTAGACGCCGCTTTGTGGACGGCCGAAACGCACCTGGGCGTCTCCGTCGCCAAAGCTGTCGTCATCGCAGTACCACTGACCATCCGGACCATTGATGATCAGGGTCGTGTCAGAGCCGGAGATCGTCCGGATGAACAGCGGCATGGCGCCGTTGCCGCTGAAGCTCAGGCGGAAGTCAGGCGCGTCGCCGATATTGCCCACGCAAGACCCGGGGAGGGCACCGCCGTCGACGGGGCCACCAGCGAAGACCTCGACGGTATAGGGATCATTGGTAAAGCCTGCCGACAGACTGACCTGACCGAAGGTCGGGGCCGCCGAGGGGTCCTGGGCGCTGGCGGCTGAGGCCATCAGACAGAACCCGGCAAGGGTCGTGAGCAACAAAGAGGTCTTCATTCGCGCTTCTCCATGGGCAGGCAAAATCGCCGGACCCAGCGCGCATACTGTAGAGCTTGATGGCATGCTCGCAATGCAAACTTATCAGCGTTATCTGACCGCCATTCTAGGCCGCATACGCCTGTACGGCGCTGATATGCCGCGCCTTGTCGGCCTCGGGCAGGAAGGATCCGGCGAAGCTGTTGACCGCGATCTCGACCAGCTGATCGCGGGTCACGCCCGTCTGGTCGGCCATGGCCTCATAGTTGCGGTTCACATAGCCGCCGAAATAGGCCGGATCGTCGGAATTGAGCGTGACCTTCAAGCCGGCCTCCAGCATGGCGGGCAGGGGGTGGCGCGCCAGGTCGTCAACGACGCACAGCTTGTGGTTCGACAGCGGACAGACGGTCAGGGTCATGCCCTCATCGACCAGTCGGCGGATCAGGGCCGGGTCCTCCATGGCGCGATTGCCGTGGTCGATGCGGTCGACCTTCAGCAGGTCCAGTGCCTGCCAGATGTAGTCGGGCGGGCCTTCCTCGCCGGCATGGGCGACACGCTTGAGGCCCATGTCACCGGCACGCTCGAACACCCGCTGGAATTTCGACGGGGGATGGCCGACTTCGGATGAATCCAGACCGACTCCGAGGATCTGGTCCTGCCAGGGCTCGGCGGCCTTGAGTGTGGCAAAGGCGGCGTCCTCGTCCAGATGGCGCAGGAAGCACAAGATCAGGCGCGACGAGATGCCCAGCTCGGCTTCGGCCCTGTCCATGGAGGCGAGCAAGCCGTCGATCGCGACCTGGAAGGGGATGCCCCGGTCGGTGTGGGTCTGGGGGTCGAAGAAGATCTCCGCATGGCGCACGCTGTCCGCCGCCGCCCGCCGGAAATAGGCGAGGCCCAGATCGTGGAAGTCCTGCTCGGTGCGCAGGACATCGGCCCCGGCATAATAGATGTCGAGAAAGTCCTGCAGGTTGGAGAAGTCATAGGCCGCGCGCACGGCCTCGACGCTGTCAAAGGGCAGGGACACCTTGTTCCGCTTCGCCAGTTCGAACATCAGCTCGGGCTCCAGCGAGCCCTCGATGTGCAGATGCAGCTCGGCCTTCGGCAGGCCGGCGATGAATTCGTGCAGGGACATGGCGGGGCTCCGGGACTTACGGCCCCCCAGACTAGGCTACATCCGCTCGGGTGTCGCTATGCCCAGCAGGTCCAATGCCAGTTCCAGCTGGGCGAGCGTCCCCTGTGACAGGGCCAGTCGCGAGGCTCGCACATCTGAGTCCTCAGCCACCAGGATCGGGCAAGCGGCATAGAATTTCGAGAAGGACTGGGCCAGTCGATAGGCATGCTCGGCCACCAGATGCGGCATGCGCTTGTCATAGGCGTCGGCCACCGCGCCCGAGAAGGCGTCCAGTGTCAGGACCAGATCGCGCTCGGCGGGCTCATCCACGCGGATTGTCGTGCCCGCCGGCACCGCGTCCCCGGCTTTACGCAGCAGGGATTTGATGCGCACCGACTGGTACAGCAGATAGGGGCCGGTCTTGCCCTCGAAGCTGATGAAGCGATCAAGGTCAAAGATGTAGCTGGTGGTCCGGGCGTTCGACAGGTCTGCGAATTTGAGCGCGGCCACCGCCACCTTGCGGGCCGTGTCGTCAAAGGCCTCGGGCGCCAGGTCATCGCCCAGACGGGCTTCCTTGAGCCGCTCGCGCGCCTTGTCGGTCGCCGTGGTGATCAGGTCGTGCAGCTTCAGGACGCCGCCGGCGCGGGTCTTGAAGGGCTTGCCGTCCGGGCCGTTCATGGTGCCAAAGCCCAGATGCTGCAGCTCTCCGTCCGACGCGTAGCCGGCCAGCCGCGCGGCGCGGAACACCTGTTCGAAATGTTCGGCCTGACGTTCATCAACGACGTACAGGATCAGTTCGGGGTCGATCCGCTGGCGGCGGTCGAGGATGGTGGCCAGGTCGGTGGTGCCATACATGGCCGAGCCTTCCGACGAGACGACCAGCAGCGGCGGCGGGCTGGGCACCTCGATGACCGAGCCGTCGTCCAGCTTCTTCTTGCGGGTCTCGCCCGGCCCGGCGACGTGAACCACACGAGCGCCCGCGTCCTCGACCAGCAGGCCCTTGGTCTCCAGATCGGCGATCATGCCGGCCATCAGGGGATCGGCGTCCGACTCGCCGTTCCACAGGTCGAAGGTCACCCCCAGGGCGCCAAACTCGCGCTCCAGCGCGGAACGGCTGACTGCGACGAAATGGGCCCAGAGCGCGCGATAGCCGACATGGCCGCCCTGCAGTTCGGCGGTCGCCTTGCGGGCGCGGTCACGGAACTCCGGCTCGGCCTTGGCGCGGGCTGCAGCGGCGGGATACAGCCGCTCCAGATCCTCGAGCGATACCGGGCTGTCGGCCGGGAAGGGGCCTTCCGTAGCCATGAACTGCGTCCCGAGCCCTTCGTCCGCACAGGCGACGATCAGCAGGCCCATCTGGAAGCCCCAGTCGCCAAAGTGGGCATCGCCCCACACCTGATCGCCCCGGAAGCGGAACAGGCGCTTCAGGCTCTCGCCTATGATGGACGAGCGCAGGTGGCCGACGTGCATCGGCTTGGCCACATTGGGTCCCGCATAGTCGATGATCACGCGACGGGCCTGCTCGACCGGCTCCGCGCCGCGACGGGCCTCGTCGCCGAGGATCTCGGCGGCGCGCGAGGCCAGGGAGGCGGGGGAGACGACCAGATTGATGAAGCCCGGACCGGCGACCTCCACCGAGGTCAGGTCGGCGTGCCCCTCAAGGCGCGCGGCGACCCGGCCAGCCAGATCGCGTGGATTGGTGCCGTGCGCCTTGGCTACGGCCATGGCGGCATTGGACTGGAAGTCCGCGAGGTCGGGGCGATCGGAAGCCGTGACCCGAATCTTGTCCGAGGCCACGCCTTCGGCGGCGAAGGCAGCCGTGACTGCTTCGCCGAGGCGCGATTTCAGATCGGTCATCGGTTGATGCAGGTCCCGGGGCTGGTGCCGGTGGCGTCGACGCAGAATCGGCTGCCGACGCGGTTAAACTCGGCCATCTCGGGCGTGACATCGAATCCGATCAGGATTTCGAAATTAGCCCCCGACGTCTGCGCATTGGCGCGGGGGATAACGATCGTCTGGGACTCGCTGACGCTGGTGCGGTCTTCGCCGTCGAACTGGACTGGCAGGTCGAAATACTGCTTGGCCAGCACGGCGGTATCGCGGCTGGTGACCGCGACCCAATAGCGGTAGGTGCGACCGTCGCCTTCAGCGCTCGGCCCCTTGCCGAGGGTAAAGAGCATGTTGGTGTCCACGACGATCGGGTCGTCATCTCGATAGCGACAGTCCGAGGTCACACCCTCGATCTCGCCCGTGTAGCCAACGTTGGCGGCCAGTGCCCGGTTATCAGCCAGTTCGACATAGCGGGCCGCATCGTACAGCACGCGCACAATCGGGCAGGGGCCGACATTGGCCTGGCGCCCCAGCGGCAGGGTACGGGCGCGCTGACGCGTCTGGGACGGCGAGCCGTCGGCATTCTGGCCGCCTTCCTGCGGTCGGCTCTGCGCCTGGGCAGCGTTTGGCAGGACAGCCAGGGAAACGGCGGCGACGAAGGCAAGGGCAAGAACGCGACGCATCTGTGTCTCTACAATTCCCGGGTTTGGTTGGGCCATTTGCCCGGTATCCGAAGGCAACAGCATCCCGCTGATAACGGCTAAAGCGAGGCACCGCAAACGGCTGGTGGCGCAAAGCCTCCGGGATGCCTAGTTTGGGGGCATGGACATGACAGCCCCTTCTCCCTCTGATCGTCGGTCGCTCGTGGTGCGTCTGGCCACGCCGCGCGGCTTCTGCGCCGGGGTGGACAGGGCGATCCAGATCGTCGAGCGCGCCCTTGAGAAGTATGGCGCACCGGTCTTCGTGCGTCATGAGATCGTCCACAACCGACACGTCGTCGAGCGGCTGAAGGCGCTGGGGGCCGTCTTCGTCAAGGAACTGGATGAATGCCCGGATGACCGGCCGGTCGTGTTTTCGGCCCACGGCGTCCCCCGGGCGGTTCCGGAGGCGGCGCGCTCGCGAGACATGTTCTTTCTGGATGCCACCTGTCCGCTGGTCTCCAAGGTCCATGTCGAGTGTGAGCGTCGCCACGAAGAGGGGCGCCACATCATCCTGATAGGACATGCGGGCCACCCTGAGGTGATCGGCACCATGGGCCAGTTGCCAGCGGGCGCCATTTCACTGGTCGAAACCGTCGAGGATGCCGAGGCCTTTCAGCGGCCGGGCGACCAGCCTCTGGCCTATGCCACCCAGACGACGCTCTCGGTCGATGACACGGCCGAGATCCTGTCGGTGCTCAAGGCGCGTTTCCCCGAGCTGCCGGATCCGCACAAGGAAGACATCTGCTACGCCACCACCAATCGTCAGGAGGCCGTGAAACGGCTGGGCGAGGGCAGCGATCTGGTGCTGGTTGTCGGGTCCGCCAATTCATCCAACTCGGCGCGGCTGGTCGAGGTGGCGCTGCGCGCAGGGGCGCGTGATGCAAGACTGGTCGATGATGCCTCTGCCATCGACTGGCGCTGGTTCGACACGGTTCAGACGGTCGGTGTCACCGCGGGCGCGTCGGCTCCGGAGAAGCTGATCACCGATCTGGTGGACGCCATCGGTGCCCGCTTCGACACGACCGTGATCGAGGACGACGGCGTCCGGGAGGCCGTGACCTTCAAACTGCCCAGAGCCCTGGTCGACTGACCGGGCTTACAGGCCCGGCAGTTTAAAGCCCGGCGAACGGCGCGGCGAGATGACGATGGCATTCCGGCCACCGGTCAGGGCCTGCAGGCGCTCATATTCCGTCGAAGGGTCGATGGGCACCACGCCATCGGCGGTCAACATGCGGGTTTCGGTCTGGGTGGCCGGGTCGTCCTGACGCCAGAACATGACGCGGTTGGCCCAGTTTTCTTCCTTGTGGGCGATGTCGCCGAACTGGTCGTCGATGACGTAGCGGATCGTGCCGTCGATTTCGCCGGTTCCGGCACCTACGCGCGTGGCCAGGGCCTGCTCACCGGCAGAGCGAGTCACCGACTGACGCTCCGAGGCCAGGATCTGGCGGGCGACCAGTTCGGGCGTGACGTCCTGCGGACGGGGCTGGCCCGGGACCGGCGGGCGCAGGCCATATTCGGGCGGCACCGACAGCGGCGCGCGCGACACGGTCAGGAACTCATCCGGGGTGACCTTGGTCAGGCCCACGCTCTGGCGAAAACCCGTGCAGGCCTGAAGGCTGAGACCGGCAACGGCGACAATGGCGAGGGCGACAACTTTACGGTTACGCATGGATAGGCTCGGCTCCTGTGGCGCGGCGGGCACCTGGGATCTTAGTGAAGACCCTGTGATTACGACTTTTCGTTGGCGACGCCAACCTCGCGGGCGTCACGTTCCGACAGGAAGGCGTCGACGATCAGCAGGATCACGCCGATGGTGATGGCGCTGTCGGCGATGTTGAATACCCACGGGAACAGGCCTGTGCCCGAGAAGTCGATGAAGTCGACCACGCCGCCGAAGCGGATGCGGTCGATGACATTGCCCAGCGCTCCGCCCATGACCAGACCGATGGCGGTGATCAGCAGGCGGCGGTCGGCCCGGGTGGCCCACCATGCGAGCGCTCCGGCCACGACCAGTGAGAACACCGTCAGGATCCACCGCATGGTGCCGCCGCCGAACAGGCCGAAACTGATGCCGTCATTCAGCAGATAGGTAAAGCGCAGATACGGCGGCCAGATATCCAGCAGCCGGAAGCCGTTGGGGATCAGGGCCAGATCGGTCGTGCCCAGCCGGGCCAGGACCCAGGCCTTGGTCAGCTGATCGACGATGATGATCGTCAGGGCGAAGCCGTAGGCGGCATAAGAGATGCGCGGGAGATTCATGACCGCAGGCGGTTAGCAGGAAGCCGCCATCAGGCGAAGCGAAAACCGTTTCATCGCGCCATACGGATCAGTTCATCGGCCAGCTCGGCGGTCAGATAGCCGTCGGCCAGCCGCCCGGTGTCGATCTGCCACTGCCGAAGGGCGGCGCGGGTGTTGGCGCCGATGATCCCGTCGATGCCCTGGGTGTCATAGCCCATGCTGGTCAGCGCCCGCTGGGTGCCGATTCGCTGGTCACGCGACAGGGGGGCGTCGTCCGGCCATGTTCGGGTCAGGCCCGGCTTGCCCTGGATGCCGTCGGCGGTCAGGCCGATCGCCAGCGCATAGGAAACCGAGTTGTTGTAGCGGCGGATCACATAGTGGTTCGGCAGGGCGAGGAAGGCCGGGCCGCGCGCACCTTGCGGCAGCAGGATGGTCGCACCCTCGGCCTGTTCCGCGTCGTTCGGCATGCCGCCTTGGGCCAGACGCACGCCACGCGCACTCCAGAAGGCCCAGTCATGGCGCGGCCCTTCGGCCAGGCCATAGTCGAAATTGTCGGGCAGGATGACCTCATAGCCCCAGGTCTGGCCGCGCTTCCATCCCGCCTGATCCAGCAGATTGGCGGCCGAGGCCAGGGCGTCGGCGTCCGAACCCCAGATGTCGACACGACCATCGCCGTCCTGATCGATGCCGAGGCGCAGATAGTTGTCCGGCATGAACTGGGTCTGGCCCATGGCTCCAGCCCAGCTGCCTTTCAGGCCCCAGCGGGCGCGGCGACCGTCGATGACGATGTCGAGCGCATTCTTGAGCTGGCCCTCGGCCCAGTCACGGCGGCGACCGTCATAGGCGAGGGTGGCCAGCGAGCGGATCACGTCGAAATCGCCCTGCACCTGACCAAAGGCGCTTTCCTGGGCCCAGATGGCCAGCAGGATTTCGGTCGGCACGCCAAAGCGCTGGACGACGGCCCACGGCACGCGGTCCGACAACTGCTTCGCCTGGGCGATTCGGCCGGGAGTCACGGCATTCTGGACATAGGCGCCGGCTGGGCGCGAGAATTCCGGTTGGTTGCCGTCCAGCCGGATGACGGTGGGATCGGGGCCCAGCCCGGCCAGTTCACGCTCGTACTCGGCCCGGCGGGCGCCGCCGTGACGGTCGAGGAAGCCCTGTTTCCAGCCGTCGAACCCGGCCTGATCGGGGACTGACTCGGTCGCCGAGGGCGTGGTGGCCGGGGGCTGCGTAGTCGGGGTCATCGGCTGGGACGTCTCCGGCTGCGGCATCGACGGCAGCGGCGGCTCGGGCAGCATGGGGGCGCAGGCCGCGACGGTACCGATCAGGATGAGGCGGGTAGAAATACGCATGATCACGAGGTTTCGGGTCCTGTCGCGGGAGGTCTTCGGATAGGGTGTGCAGCATAAGCGCGTCGCCCCAACAAAGCGTTGCCATGATGGCGGCATCGGGGCGCGGACTGCGGCATGGGGGACACAGGCGCGTGAGGTGCCCCGGTGGATTGCTGGGACAGGGGCGTTGACGTCCGCGCCGCCCCTCTTTATAGGCACCGCTCCGCCGCAAGTCCGGTCTTGCGGCTTTTTGTATTCTGATCAGCCCGCAGGACGAAAGACCATGAAGGTCCGCAGCTCTCTCAAGTCGCTCAAGGGTCGCCACCGCGACTGCAAGATCGTTCGCCGCAAGGGCGTGGTCTATGTGATCAACAAGACCGACCCGCGCTTCAAAGCCAAGCAAGGCTAGGCACGGCGGTTTGGCTGGCCACGTCTGTGGCCGGTTGATCCATCCACAGGTCGCGGGCGATGTCCGCGGCCTTTTTCGTGCCTGACGTTGAGCCATCCCGGCCCAGCCGTTAAGCCTGTCGCCTGACCCGCCCCTGCCTTCGGAGACCCCCATGGCCGATGACGCCGCCTTTGAATCCAGCCCCGATGTGCTGACCTCGACCGCCCAGGGGCGCCTGCGTTCGCTGATCGAGCGGCTGGAGCGGCTGGAAGAGGACAAACAGGCCGTCATGGGCGACATGAAGGAGGTCTTCGCCGAAGCCAAGGGCGAGGGCTATGACGTGAAGGTGCTGCGCAAGGTTCTGCGCATCCGCAAGCAGGACAAGGCCAAGCGCCAGGAGGAAGAGGCGATCCTCGACCTCTATCTGTCCGCCCTCGGCGAGATCTGAACCTGATCCGGCGGTCAAAGCCTGACCGCCCGGAACGGCCGACGCTGGAGCAGCTGCGCACGGCCGAGCGCAAGGCCGCGCAGCGCGCCGCCCTCCGCGCCCTGAAAAAGGCCCGCAAAACCGCCGAGGCCGAGGGCGTTGACCTGTCGGAATGGGAAAGCGAATTCCTCGATTCCCTGTCCGAGCGGATCACCGAACACGGCCGCGCCTTCGCCGACCCGGAAAAGGGCGCCCCCGGCAAGGCCCTGTCGACGCTGCAGGGCCGCAAGCTCAAGGAAATCACGAGGAAGGCCAACGGCGAACTACCGCCCTGGAAGCGACCGAAAACACCGTCTGAATAGTCTGAACCGTCTGAATGGTCTGAAATGGCGTGTCCTGACCTGGGTTCGATTGGTGCCGCGCACGCTGACGCCCCCGTCCGTGGGTGTGGCGGGTTGGAGGGCAGGCGGAGCGCCGGGCCTTCGCCCGGATGAGAACAAGAAATACCGTTTCGACGAAGACAGACGCTCCGCGCGGACGGTTTTCCGGGAGCTTGCGTCGGGTGGCGGTGTTATCGCCTTACCGCAGCGCCCCCGGCGGGCGGGCCGGGCCTGCGCCCGGTCCCGGAACGATCAGGTATCCCCCCTGATCCAGTGTTGACGGCGGGCCTTGTGCCCGACCCCCAAAGCCTCCCTGAGACTAGAGAGCCGGACAGCGTCGCCTTCAACCCCGCTCCATCCGCTCCCGCCGCTCACAAGGTCGCAGGCCTTACGAGCCCTCCGTGCGACGGGACGGGAGGAGTGTGGCACGGTCCTGAGGTGAGGCGGGAAGAACGGTGCGGGAAACGGTGGGAGTGTTGAAAGGGTTGGGGAATATCGAGGCGGGTATCATATTTGCTGCCTTCGACCCATCGTCATTGTCCCTTCTCCCGATGGGAGAAGGTGGCGCGCGAGCGCCGGATGAGGGTCGTCGGTGTCCGTCGGCGAACGCCGTGGCAGGACCGGTGTGACGGCTCACGCCGAGGGACACGGTTAGCCCCTCACCCCCAACCCCTCTCCCGCCGGGAGAGGGGAGATGCGGCGCGACCTCAGTCGCCCGCGTGCTCGGGTTTACCCTTGCGTTGGGTGCTGGCCATCTCTTCCAGCTCCTTTTCGGACATGGACTCGGCCATGGACTTCGACGCGCCCTTCAGCTCGGATTTGGGCGTGTCGCCGCGCCTGGCCGACAGGGCGGCACCGGCGGCTTTCTGTTGGGCCTGGGATTTGGCGGGCATGGGGGGCTCCTTTCAAAGGGGAAAAGCCCATCCGACCGCACTTGTTCCTAACGCCTGAAGCTTCGCTCATAGTTCCCGTCGTCGGGACGGAGGTGGAACGCGTACTCATCACCGCCGTCGATCATCACGACGGCGGCTATCAAGTTAAAAGCTGAAGCTGCACCCCAGAATAAGCGCAGGCCTCGGTCACGCGTTCGGAATGCCGCTATGCCTAATCCGAGAGCCAGGATCAGCATAACGATAGCCATTACGAACCCAGCAGCTCCCGGCCGATCAGGAACCGCCTGATCTCGTTCGTGCCGGCGCCGATGTCGTAGAGTTTGGCGTCGCGGACGAGGCGTTCGACGGGCCATTCTTTCGTATAGCCGGCGCCGCCGAGGGCCTGGACGGCCTCGAGGCTGACCTTCACGGCGTTTTCGCTGGCCAGCAGGATGGCGCCGGCGGCGTCGTAGCGGGTCGTCTTGCCGGCGTCGCAGGCCTTGGCGACGGCATAGACATAGGTTCGGGCGCTGTTCAGGGCGACGTACATGTCGGCGATCTTGGCCTGCATCAGCTGGAAGCTGCCGATCGGCTTGCCGAACTGTTTGCGGTCGCGGACATAGGGCAGGACCACATCCAGGGCGGCCTGCATGATGCCCAGCGGGCCTGCGGCCAGGACGGCGCGTTCATAGTCGAGGCCGCTCATCAGGACGGCCGCGCCGCGCCCTTCGCCACCCATGATGTTTTCAGCGGGGACTTCGCAGTCCTCGAACACCAGTTCGGCGGTGTCGGAGCCGCGCATGCCCATCTTGTCGAGCTTCTTCGAGACGCTGAAGCCCTTCATGCCGCGCTCGATCAGGAAGGCCGTAACGCCGCCGTTGCCGTCGCCGGTGCGGGCATAGACGACCAGGGTGTCGGCCGAGGGGGCGTTGGTGATCCAGAATTTGGTGCCGTTGAGGACGTAGCGGTCGCCCTGCTTGCGGGCCTGGGTCTTCATCGACATGACGTCGGAGCCCGAGCCGGCCTCGGACATGGCCAGCGAGCCGACGTGTTCGCCCGAGATCAGTTTGGGCAGATATCTGGCCTTCTGCTCATCCGTGCCCCAGCGGCGGATCTGGTTGACGCAGAGGTTGGAGTGGGCGCCGTAGCTGAGGCCGATCGAGGCGGAGGCGCGCGAGACCTCTTCCATGGCGACCACGTGTTCGAGATAGCCGAGGCCGAGGCCGCCCCATTCCTCTTCCACGGTGATGCCGTGCAGGCCCAGTTCGCCCATCTCGGGCCACAGCTCGCGGCGGAACGCGTTCTTTTCGTCGATCTCGGCGGCCAGCGGGGCCAGACGATCGGTGGCCCAGCGGGCGGTGGTGTCGCGGATGGCGTCAGCGGTCTCGCCGAGGCCGAATTCCATGGATTGGGGGGCGTTGGGAATGCTCATGCCGAGCGGGTTAGCACCGATCCTGCGGTCCGCGAAGACCCTCCGGCCGGTGCGACGTCAGGCCGCTTCGTCTTCGGTCGGATCGGCGGTCGTGGTCCCGCGCCCGGGTCCGAACCGCGTGTAGAGGTTCCAGGCCGAGACCCCGACACAGGCCGCGCCGATGAAGGCCAGCACCCCGGCGATCAGGGTGGTCTCGCCCATCGGCGAGGGCTGATCGACCGACAGGCGGAAGGCCGCGGCCGAGGCCGTGCAGGCGGCCAGACCGACGCCGCCCATGATCAGGAAGGCCCCGGTCTCGCGCCAGTCAAAGCGGCGGGCGGGTTCGTCGGGCGTCTCATGGACCAGCACGCCGGCCTGCGACCCGTCGTCGATAAACAGCGGCGACTGGTCCAGCTGGAGGTCGGTGTTGCGGTCGGCCTCGGTCCACAGGGGACGGAGCGACGCAGGCTCTTCGGCTTCGGTCAGCGGGGTCAGTTCGAGCGCGGGCGCCGGTTCGGGAGCGGGCTCGGGTTGAGGCTCCGGCTCGGGCATCGCCTCAAAGGCAGGTTCGGGCTGGACCTCCGGCTCATGATCCGGCTGCGGAGGGAGCTCAGGTTCGGGCGCGACGACGCGGGCCTCGGCATGGGCGGCGAGGGCGAGCGCCGGAAGGGGGCCGATCACCTGAACCGCATAGGGCGAATAGCGCTGGACGGCGGGGTCCATCTGACGCGACTGCGACGGGCCCGACAGCGAGAGACTGAGCGGGGCGTTCGACGGCTCGGGGTCGTTGCTCCGGTCGGTATCGCCGGGGGGGCCGACCATGGGCTCGTCGGGGGCGTCGGACTCCAGCGCGACCGGTCCGAAATTGGGAATGTTGACGGTCTCTTCGGCCGCAGGAGCGTCGTTGCCGGTTTCGCCCAGCAGGGCCGCGACGGCCTCGGCCCGGGCGTCGGCGGCGGGTTCCTCGGCCTGCGGCGCGGCGACCGGAGGGGGCAGGGGGGCGGACAACAGGGCTGCGAGCGCGACGGGCTGGCCCGGATCGGCCATGAACAGGGCGCGTTCGGCGGCCCGGCGGCGCAGGCTGTCCTCGGGCGAGGTCGGCTGGGGCCAGTGGACGAAGGCGTCGGCCGCTTCGCCCGTGGCGCCGCGTCCGAGGGTTTCGAGAACGTCCGACGTCAGGAAGGTGTCGATGCCGACCGACAGGGCGAAGCTGGCCAGGGCGTCGAACTGGTGGGCGTTGAGCGAGGGGATGCGGCCCTCGTCCATCGCGGCGTTCAGCGCCTTGACGATGGGCAGCAGGTCATACTGCAGCAGCAGTTCGGCGTCGGCCTCACCGACCGTCAGGCCCTCGCGCGCGGTCAGCCGGTGGCCATAGCCGATGACCCATGCGCCATCGGCATCGCGGGTGGCCGAGGCGCGAAAGCCCTCGAAGCTCTTGATGAGCACCACCCCCTCGCGGGAGACCTTCATCTTGTGTCGGATGGCTTCAGACACCGCAATTGACCCAATTCGAGACGGCGACCATCGCCGTACCAGTCTTCCAGCAAGGCTTGCGCCACGCCGGTCAGCTTACAGCAGGACGACGGTGGCGAGGCCGAGGAAGATCAGGAAACCAAAGAAATCGGTCGTGGCCGTGACAAACACCGCTGAAGAGACCGCCGGGTCGAACTTCAGCCGCGACAGGGTCAGGGGCGTCAGGACGCCCACGGTCGCGGCGACGATCAGGTTCAGCACCATGGCCGTCGCGATGACGGCCCCGATCCGCCAGTCGCCCGACCACAGGGCGGCGGCCACGCCGATCAGCGGCGACAGCACCAGACCATTGGCCAGACCGACGGCGATCTCGCGCCAGAAGGTCCGCACGGAGTTTGACCGGTTCAGTTCGCGCGTGGCGAGGGCGCGGACGGTGACGGTCAGCGACTGGGTGCCGGCATTGCCGCCGATGGCCGAGACGATCGGCATCAGCACCGCCAGGGCGATGATCTGCTCGATGGTCGCCCCGAACCAGGAGATGACGCTGGCGCCGAGTACGGCCGTGCCGAGGTTGATGGCCAGCCAGGGCACACGGCCGCGCACGATCTCTGAAATGGACGAGCCGCGGTCCTCGTCGGACACACCGGCGAGGCGCAGGATGTCCTCGCGGTTCTCTTCCTGGATGATGTTGACGATGTCATCGACGGTGATCTGGCCGACCAGCCGCCCCGCCGAGTCGATCACGGGTGCCGAGATCAGGTGGTATTTTTCGAACACATAGGCGACCTCTTCCTGGTCCTGATCGACGGCGATTTCGTTGATCGGCTCCATCAGGTCGGTGAGGGCGGCGCTGCGCGGGGCGCGAAGCAGCTGGCTGACGGCCACGCCGCCGACGGGCCGGTTCAGCGGATCGACCACATAGATGTCGAAGAACAGCTCGGGCAGTTCCTCGCCCTGGGCGCGGACGTGGTCGATGGTGTCGCCGACGCTCCAGAACTGGGGCGCGGCCATCACCTCGCGCTGCATCAGGCGACCGGCGGAGTCCTCGGCATAGCCCAGGCTGCTTTCGATCGCCGCCCGGTCCAGATCGGGCATGGCGGCCAGAACGCGTTCGCGGCGGTCGTCCTCGAGGTCCTCGACCACGGCGGCAGCGTCGTCGGAGTCCAGCTCCTGCAGGGCTTCGGCCAGGGTCAGGTGGGGGACGCGCTCCAGCACCTCCTCGCGGATACCGTCGTCCAGCTCGGGCAGGGTGGCGGCCAGCAGTTCGGGCGGCAGCCACAGCACGACCACGCCCCGGTGCTCGACCGTCAGGAAGCCCATCAGGTCGGCGACGTCGGCGGGGTGCAGGTCTTCCAGCAGGCCGCGCAGCCGCAGGCCATCGCCGTCATCGGCGGCATCGACGACCTTTTCGACAAAGGCCGCCGTCAGCACATAGTCCTCGTCGAGGGCCACGTGCTCTTCGGTTTCAAGCGGGCGTGCGTTCAGGGTGTCGGGATTGCTCATGCGTCATCCTCCCCCTGATTCATGGCCGCCCGAATGGCCGGTCCGACTGGTGCGGTCGAGAAGACTCGAACTTCCACGGGTTGCCCCACAGCGACCTCAACGCTGCGCGTCTACCAATTCCGCCACGACCGCTCGCATCGGAGCGGGGGCGATAGCGCAGGTCGCGGGGAAAGGGAAGGGCCAAAGCCCCGGCGCATGCCTGTATCAGGCCGAGCCGGCCATATAGTCGTACACGTCGGCGGGGCGGGTGACGGTGATGGCGATGCGGTCGTCGCTGATCGAGATCTCGCCGCGCGCGATCGGGTGGTTGTTGGCCAGGATCCAGACCTCGTCCGTCTCGGTGGCATTCAGCGGGATGACGGCGCCCCTGCCCATCTTCAGCAGTTGCGACATGGGCAGCACGGAGCGACCGAGGACGACGGAAATCTCGACATCGACGGCGTTGATCTGACTCATGACGGACTCGGGCTTACTGGATGGGCTTCGGGTTGGAGCTTGCATGGGGACCCCCATCCGCCACATTGAGGGGGTCATGCTTTCCCAAGCCTTAAGCTCTGCCGATTCCTCGCTGCTGCGCGCCGATTCCCGACCCGTCGAATGGATCGTGTCGCCGGGCTATGCGGACTATGTGGCAGCGGAGGCAGCGATGGAGGCGCGCGTGGCCGCGATCCATGCCGGAGAGGCGTCGGAGCGCGTCTGGCTGCTGGAGCATCCGCCGCTTTATACTGCGGGCGTCTCGGCCAAGGACGAGGACCTGATCGACGCCCGCTTTCCGGTGCACAGGACGGGCCGGGGCGGGCAGTTCACCTATCACGGGCCCGGACAGCGGGTCGGCTATGTGATGCTGAACCTGGCTGAGCGCGGGCGCGATGTGCGCGGCCTGGTGCGCGGGCTGGAGCGCTGGATCATCGGGGCGCTGGCCGAATTCGGCGTCGAGGGCGAGGTCAAGGACGGGCGGGTCGGCGTCTGGGTCACGCGCAAGGGGCTGACCCAGGAAGGCGTGGGGTGGTCCCGCGAGGACAAGATTGCCGCCATCGGGGTCAAGGTGCGCAAATGGGTCAGCTTTCACGGTATCAGCCTGAACGTCGAGCCCGACCTCGATCATTTCGGCGGCATTGTGCCGTGCGGCATACGCGAGCACGGGGTCACCAGCCTGCATGATCTGGGCATTCTGGCGACCATGGATGAGGTCGACGCCGCGCTGAATATAAGCTTCCGGCGTGAATTTGGCCCCACGATCGAAGCGTAACCTTAACCTGAATGTGGCAGTCTTCCTCTTCAGAATCAGTCGAGTTGAGTTGAGGGGGTCTGATCGATGTCATCGAACGTTGCCGTGTCACGGACCGTTGACGACCTGATCATCGAGGAATCGCTGACCGACGAGTTGGGCATCGACCCCCGCGCCGCAGAGAGTCTGGTCGACGCCAGCACATTTTTTGACGTGTCGCTCGACATGTTGTGCATCCGTGACCTGCAGGGCCGGGTCGTCAAGGTCAGCCGCTCGTGGGAAACGACGCTGGGATGGAGCCCCGAGGAGCTGGAAGGGCAGATGCTGCTGACCCTGCTGCATCCCGACGACAGGCCCTGTACCCAGGTGACGGTTGAACAGGTCGAGGATCTGGCCTCGGGCGGCTTCGTCAGCGGCTTCGTCAATCGCTATCGCCACAAGGACGGCAGCTATCGCCAACTGGAATGGCAGGCCCGCCGGTATGGCGACAAGATTTATGCCGTGGCACGCGACGTCACCGACCGTGAGGCGGCGCGCAGGGAACTGGAAGCCGCCAAGGTCGCCGCCGAGGCCGCCAGCCAGGCCAAGACCGATTTTCTGGCCAATATGAGCCACGAGATCCGCACGCCGCTGAACGGGGTCATCGGCCTGATCGGGGCGCTACAGGCGGATGACCTGACCCCGCGCCAGCGCGAACTGGTCGATCTGATCGCGCAGTCCGGTGAGAGTCTGGAGCGGCTGGTTTCTGATATTCTGGACGTGTCGAAAGTCGAGGCCGGTCAGCTGGAGATCGTGCCGGTCGATATGGACCTGATGGACGAGCTGGAGCCCGCCATCGCCACGGCCCGGGCCAAGGCCGAGGCGCGGGACCTGACCTTTACCGTCACCGTCGGCTCCACGGCGCGGGGCCGCTTCCTGGCCGACGCCGGGCGTATCCGTCAGATCCTGACCAATCTGCTGTCCAACGCCGTCAAATTCACCCACGAGGGTGAGGTCACGCTGAGCCTGAATATTGAGGACGATGCGCCCGAGCCGGAGGTCAGCCAGCTGACCCTGACGGTCGCAGACACGGGCGTCGGCTTTGACGCCTTGGCCGGCCAGGGTCTGTTCGACCGCTTTACCCAGGCGGACAGCACCATCACCCGCCGGTTCGGAGGGACGGGCCTCGGCCTGTCGATCTGTCGGGCGCTGACCGAGATGATGGGCGGCGAGATCAGCGCCACCTCCACGCCCGGTCAGGGCAGCACCTTCACCGTCACCCTGCCGCTGTGCCGCACACGGTCGCTGGACGCCTATGACGCGGGCAAGGTGGCGCATCAGGCGCGGGCCGAACTGGCCCCGCTGCGCCCGTCGCGCGCGGGCGCAGATGCCCCTGTCCGGGTGCTGCTGGCCGAAGACCATCCGGTCAACCAGCGCGTGGTCGAGGCCATGCTGACGGGTCAGCCCTATGTCCTGACGATCGTCGAGAACGGCGCCGAAGCGGTCGAGGCTGTGGCCGGCGGCGCCTTTGACGTGGTGCTGATGGATATGCAGATGCCGGTCATGGACGGGCTGGCCGCCACCCGCGCCATCCGCGCCGCCGAGGCCGCCTGCACGGCCGAGGCCGGACAGCCGGCCCGCCGCCTGCCCATCCTGATGCTGAGCGCCAATGCCATGCCCCAGCATCTGGAGCAGGCGAAAGACGCGGGGGCCGACCAGCATGTGTCCAAGCCTGTGACTCCGACGACCCTGCTGGGGGCGCTGGAAGCAGCTGTGGGCGTGAGAGCCGTGGCGTGACCGAGGCCCCGATCAGCGGCGGGGTGGTTCATGACCTGCCGGATGATCTGGGCGCGGCCCTGAGGTCCGACGCAGAGGCGCTGAAGACCTGGGAAGACATCACGCCGCTGGCCCGCAATGAGTGGATCTGCTGGACGATCTCGGTCAAGCGCGATGAGACGCGGGCCAAACACGTCGCCCAGGCGTTGGAAAATCTGGCCGCCGGCAAACGCCGCCCCTGCTGCTGGCCGGGATGCCCGCATCGGGAGCGGGGAGGGCGACGCAGCTAGCTCCCGGAACGCTCGGCATCCGCTCGCAACGCCCCTTCCGTCACTCGATGGGGTGTTTGGGGGAGAGCAGGTTCTCTTCGTCGGAGGCACGACGTTCGGCCTCTATGGTGCGGTCGATATGGTCGTCGGGGTGGACGGACGGGGCGGGCTCGACGGGACGATCCGCTGACGGGCCTGCGCGGCGTCGGGCGGAATGGGCCGCTGCGGCCCCGGGTGGCGCAGGTGCGGCAGTGCGCAACTGGTCCTGTACCGGATCGATGCGCAGGCGGTAGATGGGTTCGGGCAGCGAGAAGCCTGCCGCCTCGACGGCCATCTTGGCGACACGGATGGCGGCGCTTCGGGCCTTGAGAAAATCCGCACTGGACTGATCGATCCAGCCCGTGAATTTCAGCACGATATTGCTGTCGCCAACTGTGACGATGACCCCGGAAGGGGCGGGATCTGCAAGAATGAAGTCGAGGGCCGCCAGCGCCGCCACCCCGACCTTGATGGCGGCTTCTGGGTCATCCTCGGCGTCGACACCGAGCTCGAACTCCATCCGCCGCTGCGGGTTGCGGGTGTAGTTCAGGATCACCGCCCGGAAGACCATCATATTGGGGATGCGCAGGTGGTTGCCGTCCAGCGTCATCAGCACGGTGGCCCGAGAGGTCAGGCGCACGACCTTGCCCTCCTGACCGTCGATGACGACGTGGTCATTGGCGCGGAACGGCTGGCGCAGGCTGAGCATGATGCTGGAGATGTAGTTTTCCAGCGTGTCGCGCAGGGCAAAGCCGACGGCTATGCCCAGCACCCCGGCCCCGCCCAGTACTGTTCCCATCAAGGCGGTGGCGCCAAGCAGGTTGAGCGCCAGAACGATGCCGACGATCAGGCTAATGGCCCGCACCAGCTGCGCCAGCAGATCGCCGACGAACGGATTGGGCGTCAGGCCTCGCCAGAACCGGTTGAACGACGCCGCCCACCAGCCCAAGGCTACGCAGCCTGCCACGATCAGCAGGCTGAGCAGAAGCAGAGGCCCGGTGTCGAGGGCGGCCTGCCACAGGGCCATCAGTTGCTGCAGAAAGGGAGATACCCGCTCGCCCAACTGAACACTGGCCTCGATCTTGTTGCGAACGGCCACCACGCCCTCGACGCGCGCGGCGATCGCCTCGGCGCGGTCCAGGTCACCACGGTCAGCCACGACGCCGTCCAGGGTGACGACCCCTTCGGCGACCCGCACCTGAACGGCGGACAGGGTATCCAGCTGGGCGAAGATACGGCTGAGGCGCGCGGCGATGGCGGCGTCGGAGCCGGCGTCGCTGTCGATGCGGATCGTCGGGGGATCCTGAACCGGTTCGGGCGTCTGGCCCCAGGCCGGCCCGCCCGCCGTGGCTAGCCCGGCCACAAGCATCAGACAGGCGGCCAGAAAGGCGCGGAAAGTATGGGCGCTCATGCAATTCATCCCGGAAACGTTGTGCCGGGCATGCTGGCAGTCCCGGGCGGGGCTGTCACGGCCGACGCGAGGTTGACGTGCGGAACTGGGTCCGAGAGCGCCCGACGGACAGATTTGCTCGTCGTCTCAACGCCTATTCGAACTCGACCAGCACGTCGTCGGCGGCGACGGGGTCACCGGCCTGGGCACCGATGGCTTTGACCACGCCGTCGCGTTCGGCCTTGAGGATGTTCTGCATCTTCATGGCCTCGATGATGGCGACGGTTTCGCCCTCCTTGACCTCCTGACCCACGGTGACGGGCACGGCGACGACCAGGCCGGGCATGGGGGACTGGATCAGTCTGGAGGTATCGGGCGCCACCTTTTCCGGCAGGCGGGCGTAGAGCTCGGCATGGCGCGGCGACAGGACGCGCACGCGGGCGCGCATGGCCCGGTGGCGGATGGTGAAGCCGTCGGGGACGCGGGAGACCTCGGCCGTGAACCGGGTGCCGTCCAGACAGGCGCGGAACTGGGCCAGGCCCGGGGACCAGTCGATCTCGGACAGGATCAGGGTGCGTTCCTCGTCCGGCAGGGTGACAGCGAGGTTCTCATCGTCATCGACCGCGAGGCTGGCCGAGACGGTTTCGGCGCCGACCAGCACGGTCCAGTCGCTGCGGCCGTCGGGGTCGCCGGACTGTTCAACCTGAACCGCCTTCATGGCGAGACTTGCGGCCAGCATGACGTCGCGGCCAAAGCCGGCCACGGGCGTGCCGTTGAAGCCGTCCGGGAATTCGTCGGTGATATAGCGGGTGGTCAGGGCGCCGGAGCGAAAGCGCTCCTGATCCATGACGGCGGCGAGGAAGGGCACATTGTGGCCGACGCCCTCGAGGTGGGTGTCTTCCAACGCGCGGGCCATGCCGTCGATGGCGGCCTCACGCGTTTCGCCCCAGGTGCACAGTTTGGCGATCATGGGGTCGTAGAACATGCTGATCTCGTCGCCTTCGCGGACGCCGGAGTCGTTGCGGACCAGATAGCCGTCCTGCTCGCCCTCGCGGGGTTGGTCGTAGCGCACCAGACGGCCGATCGACGGCAGGAAGCCGCGATAGGGATCCTCGGCATAGATGCGGCTCTCGATCGCCCAGCCGCGGATCTTGAGGTCCTTCTGGGTGATGTTCAGCGGGTCGCCCCAGGCGGAGCGGATCATCTGTTCGACCAGATCGACGCCGGTGATCAGCTCGGTCACCGGATGCTCGACCTGCAGCCGGGTGTTCATCTCGAGGAAGTAGAAGCTCTTGTCCTGACCGGCGACGAATTCGACCGTGCCGGCGGAGTCGTAGTTCACGGCTTTTGCCAGGGCGATGGCCTGTTCCCCCATGGCCTTGCGGGTCTTGTCGTCCAGAAGCGGGGAGGGGGCCTCCTCGATGACCTTCTGGTTGCGGCGCTGGATCGAGCATTCACGCTCGAACAGGTGGACGACGTTGCCGTGCTTGTCGCCCATCACCTGGATTTCGATGTGGCGCGGGTTCTCGATGAATTTCTCGAGGAAGACCCGGTCATCGCCGAAGGCGGATTTGGCCTCGGCCTTCACCGAGGAGAAGCCGTCGGCCATGTCGGCATCGGAATGGGCGACGCGGATACCCTTGCCGCCGCCGCCGGCCGAGGCCTTGATCATGATCGGATAGCCGATCTCATTGGCGATACGGACGGCTTCTTCCGGCGTTTCGATCAGGCCCATGTGGCCGGGCACGGTCGAGACGCCGGCTTCGGCGGCCAGCTTCTTGGAGCTGATCTTGTCGCCCATGGCGTCGATGGCTTCGGGGTTCGGGCCGATGAAGGCGATGCCCTCGTCGCGCAGGCGGCGGGCGAAGCCGGCGTTCTCGCTGAGGAAGCCAAACCCGGGATGCACAGCTTCTGCGCCGGTTTGTCGCACAGCGTCGACGATCCGGTCGGCCACCAGATAGGATTCAGACGCGGCGGCAGGGCCGATCAGCACGGCCTCATCCGCCATTTCGACGGCCAGCGAGCCGGCGTCGGCCTCGGAATAGACCTGGACCGTCTGAATGCCCATGCGGCGGCAGGTCTTGATGATACGGACGGCGATCTCGCCCCGGTTGGCGATCAGAATCTTGGCGAACATTCCCGGTTCCATCGACATCGCCGGATACGGGAGATCAACGTACTGTGATCTCGCCTTGAGGCGACGGCCCCGATTAGGCCGTGATCCGGTGCGAGTAAACCAGCTTGCGGACCGGGGGGCTCGCTTGATCGGGGTTCGGGGTTGGCAAGCCCCTGCCTGATCGGCTTTAAGGTCCGGGTATCTCCCTGACACGACCACTGGAGCCTTTAGTATGACGTTCAGACCGTACGCCGCCTTCACGGCCGCGGCCCTCGCCATTACCGTCACCACCTCGGTCGCGGCCCAGGATTTCCGGGCGCTCGCCTCGCAGGATCTGGTCACCGCCCAGCAGGAGATTCGCGAGAATCACCCGGCGCTGATCGTCGACGGCCCCGAGGCCGCGGCCTTCCGCAGCTATCTGGATACCGGCCTTGCGGAGGCCCAGGCCCTGATCGGCCAGGTCAACAGCGGCGACAGCCACGCCTATCTGATGCGCTACTTCGCGGGCGGCTTCCGGGACTCGAACCTCCGTATCACTCCGACCTTCGACCTGCTCGGGCCCTACTTCGGCATCAGCTGGGGTGGCGTGACCACGGGCTGGCGGAATGGCGAATATGTCGTGACCCACGTGGCCGACGGTGTGCGCCGCGGGCCCCGGGTCGGCTCGGTTGTGACCGAGTGCAATGGCGTTCCGATCGAACAGTTCGCCATGGAGAAGCTGGACCGCTGGGAAGCCGACCTGACGACCGAAGCCGGTCGCGTGCGTTCGGCGCCCTATCTGCTGTGGAACCGCAACAACCCCTTCACCCGCGGCCTGCCCCAGACCTGCAAGTTCCGCGAGGGCCGTCGCACGCGTGACTTCGAGCTGCAGATCCAGCCGGTCAGCCCGCAGGCGCTCGAAGCCGCCTATCGCGCCACCGTCTACATGCCCGGTGACGTGCCGCTGGCCATCGAACAGGTCAACGGACGCCCCTGGGTGCACGCCCACTCGCTGAGCGAGGACGCAGACTGGACCGCTTTCAACGCCAGTCTGGTGGCCCAGGCGGATGCCCTGCGCGGCCCGCAAGGGTTTGTGCTGGACCTGCGCGGGGCCAATGGGTCGGAGTTCACCTCGACCCGCCGGGCCTATGGTCTGGTCAACCGCATCTGGACGCCCGAGTTCACCGTCAGCCGCCAGCCGGTCGCCGGCAATGTGACCTATCGGGTCAGTCAGGATAACCGCGACTGGTTCGCCGACACCCTGGCCCGGATGGAAGCCGATCCGCTGTTCGTCGAGGAAAACCCGGCGATCATCGAAGAGACCCGCGCCGTCGTGGAAGCCTTTGATGCCGCCATGGCCGCCGGTCAGGAAAGCTTTGTCCTGCCGGGCCGTGCCCCGGTTGCGGACACGGGCGCGCCCAACCCCGTTCAGGGGCCGGTGATCGTTCTCGTGGATGCCGGCTGTGCGGGCGGCTGCCTGGACGTGCTGGACCTGCTGGTCAATCTGCCGAACGTGCGTCTGGCCGGATCGACCACGGCGGAAGACTCGATCTTCATCGAACCGACCGTCCTGCGCCTGCCGTCGAACTATGCGGACCTGACCTATGGCCACAAGGCCTGGACCGACCGCGAGCGGGGCAACAACGAGCCGCACGAGCCGGCCGAAGGCCTGCGCTACACCGGCAACCCGGCTGACGAAGTCGCGGTTCGCACCTGGGTTTCGAGCCTCTTCGGCGGTTGAGGCCCAGGCACTGTGATGAGGATCGGGCCGGTCGGGGTGGGAACCCTGACCGGCCCTTCCTATATCCGGGACATGACCCAGATGACCTCTGCCTCCGGCTTTGACCTGACCCCGCCCGATGATGACCAGCGCGAGCGGCTGATCGCCGATCTGGACCCCGAGGCCGAACGGATTCTGCTGGCCCACGGGACCGAGGCGCCGTTCTGTGGAGGGCTGCTGGACGAGAAGCGGGCCGGGGTGTTCTGCTGCCGTCTGTGTGGCCTGCCGTTGTTCCAGACGAAGACCAAGTTTGAGAGCGGCACCGGCTGGCCCAGTTTTGATCGCCCGTATGACCCGGCCCATATCCGCGAAATCCGCGATACCTCGTACGGCATGGTGCGGATCGAGACGCGCTGCGCCCGCTGTGACGGTCATCAGGGCCATGTGTTTCCGGACGGCCCGCCGCCGACGGGCCTGCGCTACTGCATCAACTCGGCAGCCCTGACCTTTGTGCCCGAGGGCGAGGCCTTGCCCGATCCGATGGGCCGGGGTGAAGGCGCCGCCTGACCGTGAACACATTTGACACCGAGGGTGGGCGATCACGGCAGGCGCTGTTGCCGCCCGCCCGGATACAGGGGAAGATCGCGTCATGATCACAGTGTTGGCAAGCGTCGCCCTTCTCGCCCTCGGCTCCCCCGATCCCCAGGATCCGGACGAGACCATCCGCACCGCGACTGCACCCGGCGTGTCGGCCGAGACTGTGGCGGCGGAGGGTGAAGCGGCGGCCGAGGCGGCAGCCAATGCTCCGACCCCCATCGTGGAGCAGGACCCTGAACCCCACGGCCTGACGACCGACCAGCAGATCAGCCGTTGGCTGGCCGATGCCCCCGCCGTGCCGTCGGGCACGGACGCCGCGTATGACGGACCGGTCGACGGGGTCGCCTGGGACAGCGAGCGACGCGTGCGCAGCGAATTCAGCGTCGGCATCGGCACAGAAGGCTATCGCCAGTACGGGGCCTCGGTCTCGGTGCCTCTGGGCGAGCGTGGCCACCTGCAACTGCACTACAGCGAGGTCAAGAACGGCTATCCGGCCTATGGCGGCTATGGCTACGGCTATGACCCCGACTGGATGGATCCGGTGATCACGCCCTGGCGCTCTGAGATCGGCCTCCCCCCGATCGATGCCCGAGACGACGGAAGTCTGGATCGCAGCCGCGCCTGGCGCGACTATCGACGCACGCGTCCCGCCCCGGAGTCGGAGCGGTAGCGTCGTTCACGATCGGGAAGTGGTGCCGCCGGGGGGAATCGAACCCACGACCTCAGCCTTACCAAGGATGCGCTCTACCACTGAGCTACGGCGGCCAAATCTGAGGAACCGGGCGTATAGCCAAAGCGGGGTGCGGGCGAAAGCCCCTAAACGCAATCTCTTGCCGAAAAGCGCGTTCAGTGGTCGATGGGCGGCATGAGTGAACCGGACGACGTCAAGCCCACCAGGCCCGCGCAGGCGGCAAAGCCCGACCGCGAGGCCCGGCTGGCGCAGGCGCTGCGGGCTAATCTGAAACGGCGCAAGCAGGCGGGCCGGGTGCAGGCCCCAGCAGCCGCTCCTGTGGCCGGGCCCGAGACCGCGGCCGACGAAGAAAGCTGAGGATCGCTTCGCCCGGCCCTTTCATCCGGGGGGCGGGTCGCGCTAGATAACCGGTCCCCCCGCAGCGCGATCAGGTGCCGGAGGTCAGGCATCAGGATCGACATGGACAGTATTGCCATCCGCAGCGGCAACACCCTGAACGGCAGCATCCCCATCAGCGGGGCCAAGAATTCGGCGTTGAAGCTGATGGCGGCCTCGATCCTGACCGACCAGCCGCTGCGCCTGACCAATATGCCGCGACTGGCCGATACGCGCTTCCTGGGGCAGTTGCTGCGGCAGCTGGGCGTCGAGGTCACCGAGACGGGCGACGCCGGCGCGCAGCAGACGCTGTTCCATGCGCCGGAAATAACCTCGACCTTTGCCCCCTATGATCTGGTCCGCCAGATGCGGGCCTCGTTCAATGTGCTGGGCCCGCTACTGGCGCGGACGGGCGAGGCGCGGGTGTCGCTGCCCGGCGGCTGCACCATCGGCGCGCGGCCGGTCGACCTGCACCTGATGGCGCTGAAGGCGTTGGGGGCCGAGATCGAGCTGGAAGAGGGCTATGTCGAGGCGCGGGCGCCCGGCGGGCTGAAGGGCGCCGAGATCACCTTTCCCTTTGTCTCCGTGGGCGCGACCGAGCATGCGCTGCTGGCCGCCGTTCTGGCCGAGGGCACGACGGTGCTGAACAATGCCGCGCGTGAGCCCGAGATCGGCGATCTGGCCCGCTGCCTGATGGCCATGGGGGCGAAGGTCGAGGGCATCGACACCCACACGCTGACGATCACGGGCGTGGCCTCGCTGGGCGGGGCAGAGTGGCCGGTGATCGCCGACCGGATCGAGATGGGCACCTATGCGGTGGCGGCGGCCATGACCGGCGGCGATGTGACCCTGACCGGCAGTCGGCCCGAGCTGATGACCGCCCTGACGGCCAAGATGCGCGCGTGCGGCGTGGACGTGACCGAGACGGACGACGGTGTGCGCGTGCAGCGCGACCCGGCCGTGCGGCTGAGGGCCGTCGATGTCACGACCGAGGTCTATCCCGGCTTTGCCACCGATCTGCAGGCGCAGTTCATGGCGCTGATGACCACGGCCGAGGGCGAGAGCCGCATCCACGAGAACATCTTCGAGAACCGCTTCATGCACGCTCCGGAGCTCATGCGGCTGGGCGCCGAGATCGCCGTGCATGGCGGCGAGGCGGTGGTGACGGGTGTCGAGCGGCTGCGCGGGGCGCCAGTGATGGCTACGGACCTGCGCGCCTCGGTCAGTCTGGTGATCGCCGGTCTGGTGGCCGAGGACGAGACCACCATCGGCCGGGTCTATCATCTGGATCGCGGGTTCGAGCGGCTGGAAGAAAAGCTGGGCCGGTGCGGGGCCGATATCCGCCGGATCAAGGACGAGGGTCATGAGCACTGAGCCGAACGCCCTGACGCCGCCCCAACCGGACACGCCACCCGAGCCGCTGCGCCTGCTGGCCATGGACGTCGAGGACCTGCAGTTCGTCTCGGCGGCGCTGCAGGATGCGATCCTGCGTCCGGTGGACATCGTCTGGGAACGGTCCAGCCGGCAGGTGACCCTGACCCTCAGCCGCTTTTGCTGGGAGTGCGGGGGCACGCGGGTGATGGCGGCCATGCAGTTCGGCGACGTCACAGCGGTCAAGAGTCGGCAGCTGCCGCGCGGGCCCGAACAGGCGCTGGAGCTTCTGGCCCTGCATTTCGAGCCGTCCGAAGCGCCGTCGGGTCAGGTCTATCTGATGTTTGCCGGGGGCGGCGACCTGCGGATCGACGTCGAATGCCTGGATGTGGTGCTGGCGGATTTGTCGGATCGCTGGCCGGCGCGCGAGAAGCCCAGCCACCCCGAGGTGGATGATGCGGTGGAACCGGCATGACCGAGGGGCAGCCCGACACCGAACGGCTGGCCTCGGTCGAGCTGGATGCGGCGACCCTGCCCGCGGCGACGGCCGAAATCGAGCACGAGCGCCGGGTGGCGATCTTTGACCTGGTCGAGCGCAATGTGTTCAGCCCGGCCGGGGCGCCCGGCGGACCCTATGCGCTGAAACTGTCGCTGCAGGACAGCAAGCTGGTGTTCGATGTGGCCGGTCCGGATCATGCGCGGACCCATGTGCTGTCGCTGACGCCGCTGAAGGGCGTGCTGCGCGACTATCTGATGATCTGCGACAGCTATTATGAGGCCCTGCGCGGGTCCTCGCCCAGTCAGATCGAGTCGGTCGACATGGGCCGACGGGGCCTGCACAACGAGGGGGCCGAGACGCTGAAGGCCCGGCTGGACGGCAAGATCGACATGGATCACGAGACCTCGCGACGGCTGTTTACGCTGGTGTGCGCCCTCTATCGGCGGTGAAGCGCGGGCTGCAGGGCCCGGGGAACTCGACTTTTCGGCAATTCTGGTGCATTAGCCCCGCTCTTTTCGGCATATGCGCTCCGCCCGGCGCGTGTGTCAGGCGTTTTCCCCGGGTGTGAGAGGCCGCATGGCTAAGGAAGAACTGCTCGAGTTTCCCGGTACGGTCAGCGAACTGCTGCCGAACGCCACGTTCCGCGTGACGCTCGAGAACGACCACGAGATCATCGCCCACACGGCAGGCAAGATGCGCAAGAACCGCATCCGCGTGCTGGCCGGCGACAAGGTGCTGGTCGAAATGACCCCCTACGACCTGACCAAGGGTCGCATCACCTATCGCTTCAAGTAAGGCCGGGCGGGATGGCCCGTCTTGAGCTGATCCTGGCTTCGGCCAGTCCGCGTCGGCTTGAGTTGCTGGCCCAGGTCGGGATCGTCCCCGACCAGACCCTGCCCGCCGACATAGACGAAACCCCTCTGAAATCGGAAACCCCGGCGCAGTTGGCGGATCGCCTGGCGCGGTCCAAGGCGGCGGTGGTGGCCGAACGACATCCCGAAGCCGTGGTGCTGGCCGCCGATACGGTGGTGTCGCTGGGACGGCGCCTGCTGGAAAAGGCGGCGGACGGCGAAGAGGCCGCTCGCTTCCTGCAGCTGTTGTCTGGCCGTAATCACCGGGTCCATACCGGGGTGGCGGTGGCCCATGCGGGCCGCATCTCCGTGCGGGTGGTCGAGACGCGGGTGTCCCTGAAGGTGCTGAGCGAGACCGAGATCGCCGCCTATGTCGCCACGGGTGACTGGCAGGGGAAGGCCGGGGCCTATGGCATCCAGGGACCGGCGGGGGCGTTCGTGCGCCGGATCGTCGGCAGCCACCCGGCGGTCATGGGCCTGCCCCTCTATGAGACCGTCAGCCTGCTGGAAGGCGTCGGATACCGGCGCGGGTGAGCGGCCTCGAAACATTTCTGGACGACGGCCCGGGCGAGACCTGGGGCGTGGTGTGCCAGGGCGGCGAGCCCCGGCAGATATTCCATGCGCGCGAGGGCGATGCCGAGGCGAATCGGCTGGGGGCCGAGAGCGTGGGCCGGGTCACGGCCTTGTTGCCGGGCGGCGGCGGGGCCTTTGTCGATCTGGGGGCGGGTGAGCCGCTCGGGTTTCTGAACAAGGGGACGCTGACCGTCGGCCAGTCTGTGCGGGTCACGGTGTCGGCCGAGCCCCGGGGCGGGAAAGGCCCAGCCCTGACACTCGCGGGGGCCGGGGAGGGGACGCCCCGTCTGCTGAATCCCGGCCCCACGGTCGCCGAATGGCTGGCCCGGGCGGCACCGGGTGTCGAGCCGGAGACCGGCGTGATGGCCATCGAGGCCGTGCGGGAGGCCCGCGAGGCGGCGCTTGCCTCGACCGTTATGGCCGGGGGCCTGAATGTCGCAGTTGAGCGAACGCGGGCCCTGGTTGCGGTGGATCTGGATTTTGCCGGTGTGCCCGGCCGGGATGGCGGCAAGGCGCGCGAGGCCGCGAATCGGCTGGGGCTGGGCCTCGCGGCGCGGCGCATTGCCCTGAAGCGCTGGGCCGGTCTGGTGGTGATCGACCTTATCGGCACCACCCAGCCCCCCGAACCCGTGATGAAAGCGGCGAAGGATGCATTTGGAGACACCGGTGTCACATTCGGGCCACTCAGCCGTTTCGGCCTGTTGCAGCTGTCGCTGCCCTGGCGGCAGACGCCGATCGAAGAAGCGTTGTTCGGTGTGAAGGACGAGCACGCGCGGCGCACCCGACAGATCGATGCCGTGCGCGACCTGCGTCATGCGCTGGCGACCAACCGGTCCGTGCCGTGGATCAGCCTGATCGTGCCGGACGTTGAGGCGGGTGAGATGGCGGGGCTGGTCGCCGGACTGGGGCCACGGGCGCGCCTGGTCGGGGAGGGCTCAATGCCGACCGGGGCCTATGAGATACGAGAAGGGTGACGATGGCTAACTGTCCGATCTGCAAGAAGAATCCCAGAGACCCGAACTATCAGCCCTTCTGTTCGAAGCGCTGTTCGGATGTGGATTTGCAGCGCTGGCTGGGGGGAGTCTATGTGCTTCCGGGGGAGCCTGCGGATGACCTGTCGCAGGACGACCGCGAGGACTGATCGAGAGTTTGTCCGAGGACGCTGGACACCCTGCATCGGCTCGCCTATAGACCCCGCTCCCGCCCGCCGGAGCGCGCCTGGGTAGCTCAGTTGGTAGAGCAGCGGATTGAAAATCCGCGTGTCGGTGGTTCGAATCCGCCCCCAGGCACCACTTCCCTGCGACCGGCCGGGGAAGGAAATTCCAGATATCATGAAAATGTCGCTTTCTGGCGGAAGGTTGTGCCCTAACAAGGAGCATTCTCGCGCCGGGGGAAAAGCACCTCGACGCACTTGACGCTCTGGTATGCGTTCGCCAAAGGGAGCGTGACTGCTTTCTTTGGGTAGGTCGTCAGACGGTTTCGGACCGAGGTTCGAAGGTATCTGTCACCGACACCGGTTCCATTCGGCAACCGGTCGCATCCGAAGGCGTTTCGATGGCGAACCCCCGGGTTCGAGGTCGAGAAGTCAGAATTTAAACTGGGGTACGACCGCTGTGGTCGGGTCCTTTAGGGTTTCATGGTCAGACCACAACGCAGGAACTGGCGAACTATGCGCGATAGCAAAAAGACGAACATCCTCCTCGCAATGGTCGGCGCTGCCGTCCTGATGGCGAGCTCGCCGGTCCTGGCTCAGGACGAAACGGCTCCCGCCCCGGCCACGGCCGAGGCCACCACGGAAGCTCCGGCGGCTGACGCCGCTGCGGCCCCCGCTGAAGAGGCTGCTGCCACGGAAGAGGCTGCTGGCGGACACGGCGGTGAATCGCTGACCCCGATCAAGATGTTCATGGACTCGGGCATCGTCGTTAAGGTCGTCATGGTCGGCCTGCTGGTCGCCTCGATCTTCACCTGGGTGATCCTGATCATCAAAATGATGGAGTTCGGTGGTCTGAACTCGAAGACCAACCGCTTCCTGGAAAGCTTCCGCGGCGCCCGTTCGATCGCGGACATGCGCAAGATCGCGACCTCGGACGAGTTCGACGGTAACCCGCTGGCCGATATGGCCGCCGCGGCCACCGAAGAAGTCGAACTGTCGCGTCAGGCGGGCCTCTCGGTCACCGGTGAGCACCGCGATGCGGCCATTACCCGCGCCTCGACGGCCGTTGCCGCCGTTCAGTCGGGTCTGGCCGGCCGCCTCTCGGGTGGTCAGCAGTTCCTGGCCTCGACTGGCTCGACCGCTCCGTTCGTGGGTCTGTTCGGTACGGTGTACGGGGTTATGAACTCCTTCATCGGTATCGCCGAGTCGAACACCACCAACCTGGCCGTCGTCGCCCCCGGTATCGCCGAGGCGCTGCTGGCCACGGGTATCGGTCTGTTCGCGGCTATCCCGGCGGTTATCTTCTATAACTACTTCAACACCCGCATCTCGGCCTACGGCACCCGTTCGGACGGCTTTGCGGCTGAACTGCTCAACGCCATCTCGCGTCAGCTCGACAAGGGAGCGTAAGCCTCATGGCCGCGAAACTCTCAGGAGGCGGCGGCGGAAAGTATCACGTCGAGCAGAACAGCGAGATCAACGTTACGCCTTTCGTTGATATCATGCTGGTTCTCCTCATCATCTTCATGGTGGCCGCGCCTTTGGCCACCGTGTCGATCGAGGTGAAACTGCCCACCGCCGCAGCCGAACCGCAGGAGAACCCGCCCACCCCGGTGTTCATCTCCATCCAGAATGATGGCGGTGTCTTTATCGGCGACAACCGGACCACGGTGGGGGAGATTGGCGACAATCTCCGCTACCTGATCCGGACGCGGAACCCCGAGGAAGAGCGTATCTTCATCCGTGCTGACCAGACCACGCGTTATGGCGATTTCATGCAGGTTATGAATGCCCTGCAGGACAATGGCTTCTACAGCGTCGCCCTGGTCGGCGAAGACAACGCACCAGAGTAAAGGACGGGCGAAATGACCGATACACCCGTTGAGTACCATCGCAGTCGCTATGACGCCCCGAAGAAAAAGGGCTTCATGGGGGTGTCGATCGGGGTCTGGATTGTTGTTCTGATCGTGGTGACCCTGCTGTTCGGGGTGCTGCTCTACTTCGTCGACAAATCCAGGTTCGAGCTCAAGATTCCGGACTACACGGATGACTCCGTGCAGGTGGATCTGATCGATCCGATCCCGCCGCCGCCGCCTCCGCCGCCGCCGCCGCCTCCGCCTCCGACGGATCAGCCGCCGCCGCCGAAGCTGCAGCCGCGTGAACCGGCACCGAGCCCGATGGCCCCGCCCGTGCGCCTGCCGATCCCGCCAGTGGCCAAGGAAGACCGTCAGGAATACACCGGCCCGCCGGTGAATATCCCGGGTCCGCCGCCTCCACCGGCTCCGCCTGCGCCGCCGCGTCCGCCGGTCGTGACCAACCCTGCCTGGGCCAGCCGTCCGTCGCCGGAATATCCGGACCGGGCCATGTCCCGCGGGATTGAAAGCGGTCGGGTCGAGCTGAGCTGCGCGGTCAATCCGAACGGTTCGGTGAGCGATTGCCGGGTCCTTTCGGAAGACCCGAGCGGCGCCGGCTTTGGCCAGGAAGCCGTCCGCGCTACCCGCCGCGCCCGTCTGACCCCCGGTCAGGTCGATGGTGTGGCCGTAGGTGGCCGGGTGAACTTCACGGTCTCGTTCCGCCTGCAATAGGTTGGATTGAAGCGACAAGACTGAAACGCCCCGGGGTTCGCTCCGGGGCGTTTTACTTTGCCCGGGTTCGGACCGACGCCGGATCAAATTTGCCCTCTGGGTGTTCAAGCGTCACAGCTATTGAAATACCCGGGAGACATCCGCATGCCCTTCACCCTCACCAAGGCTTCCGTAGCGAAGTCGTTCGTCGGCCTCCTGGCCGCCTCGGCCCTTGTCGGGGGCTGCGCCTATAATGAGGCGCTGGGCCGCAATCAGTTCCTGCTGGTCGACAATGCGGCCCTGACCCAGGCGGCCGATCAGGCCTGGGCCGACGCGCTGCGCACCCAGCAGGTGTCGCGCGACGCGGCCGCGAACGCGCGCATCCGCCGGGTAGGAGACCGTCTGGTGCAGGCAGCGGGTCTGACCAATATCCGCTGGGACTATGCCGTGTTCGTGGAGGAGTCCCCGAACGCCTTCGTCCTGCCGTCGGGCAAGATCGGCGTCACCACCGGCCTTCTGGCGCTGGTGCAGAACGACGACCAGCTGGCGGCCGTGATCGGTCACGAGATCGGCCACGTGGTCGCCCAGCACGCGGCGGAGCGCTATTCCAGCACGGCGGTGACCAGCATCGGCTTGCAGGCCATTCAGGGCGCCTCGGGCGACTATGGCCAGGCGGTGGGTGCCTTGGGCGGTCTGGGCGCGCAACTGGGCGTGCTGCTGCCCTTCTCGCGCCAGCACGAGCTGGAAGCCGACCAGCTGGGCGTAGACTATATGGTCCGGGCCGGCTATCGCGCCTCGCAGTCCATCGCCCTGTGGCGGCTGATGGCATCCCAACGCCAGAGCCAGACGCCCGAGTTCGCCTCGACCCACCCGTCGGATGCCAGCCGTATTGCCGCGCTGGAGCAGTATATCCGGTCCCGGGGCTATAACTGATCACGGGAACTGATCCGGGGGCCCATGGTCGGGCTTGATCCCGAACCGTGAGGCCGCTAGAGGACGCTCCTCGCGACGCGTGCCGCCTTAGCTCAGTTGGTTAGAGCGCCGGTTTGTGGAACCGGAGGTCCTCAGTTCAAGCCTGAGAGGCGGTACCATCGCGATGCCCGTGCGGCTTGACCGGGACGTGGCGATAGGCAGGCTGTCGCGATGACGAGCGCCGCTTCCGATCCCGTACAATGGGATCCCGACACCTACGCCCGGTTCGAGGCCGAGCGCGATCGCGCGGCGCTGGACCTGCTGGTGCGACTGCCCGACGATCTGGACCCCGGCGTCATCTGGGATCTGGGCTGTGGCGACGGCCATCACGCCAGCCTGCTGAAGCGCCGCTATCCCCGAGCCGAAGTGCATGGACTGGAGCAGAGCGCCGATATGCTGGCGGGCGCCGGGGCGCGGGACGACACGGTGCGCTGGCAGCAGGGCGATATTGCCACTTGGGCGCCGGAGCGGCCGGTCGATCTGATCTTCGCCAATGCCGCGCTGCAATGGGTAGATGACCACGAAGGCCTGTTCCCCAGGCTGGCCGGACACCTGGCCCCGGGCGGGGTGCTGGCGGTGCAGATGCCGATGGCGTTCGAGACCCGCCACCACACCCTGATGCGACAGGTGGCGACCGAGGGGCCGTGGGCGGGAGCCTTGCAGGACGTGCCGACGATTGCGCCCCTGCTGTCGGCCGGGGCCTATTACGACCGGCTGGCGGGGAGGTGCGACGACATCGACATCTGGTCGACCACCTATCTGCACGCCCTGACGGGGGAGGATGCGGTCCTCAACTGGATGTCCGGCACGGCGCTGAGGCCGTATCTGACCGCGTTGGCCGGGACGCCAGAGCTGCAGGCCGGCTATCTGGAGGCGCTGGGCGAGGCGCTCAGCCGGGCGTTCCCGAGGCGGCCTGACGGCGTGACGCTTTTGCCTTTCCCGAGGCTGTTTCTGCTGGCGCGGGCGCGGTGAGGATTTCGGCCTCTTCGGCTTCGCGGATGCGGCTGCGGCGCAGGTCGGTGACCGGGCCGTCCAGTTCGTCCAGTGCCTTGCGGGCCGCCTCATACCCCGCCTGGACGGGGATGTCGTAAGCCTTCCAGTCGCGGATATCCATGCCCTCGGGCTCGGGCTGGATCAGCAGGTCGGTGGCCTTGCGCGAGGTTTCCACATCGGCGTCGCTGGTCAGGGTGGCGGCCCGCATCAGCAGGGCCACGATCGGCGGGCCGTTCTTCCAGTCGCCGGACAGGATCCAGCGCCACCATGAGGGCGGGTTCTGAAGCGCCGCAGGATCGACGCCGCGCGCCTGAGACATGTCCACGCCGACGACCGGCCCGGCGTTCATCTGGCGCATGGTCTCGGCCGGGAAGTTGCGCAGGACCGCGCCGTCGACCAGCACCTGATCGTGCATGACCACGGGCGGCATGACGCCGGGGATGGCGATGGTAGCCCGCATGGCACGGCGCAGCAGGCCGCGCTTGTGCACCTCGATCCGGCCGGTCGTCAGATTGGTCGAGACGGCAAAGAAGGGCAGGGGCATGTCGGCGATCTCGGTGTCGCCATAGGCATTGCGCAGCAGGCGCGCGACCTTGCCCGCGCGGGTCATGGCGATCATCGGAAAGGTGATGTCCGACAGGGGGTCGCTGGCGACAAAGGCGCGCTTGATCTCGTCTTCCAGCTCGTCCTGCGACCAGCCGAGGGCCGGGCCGGCGGCGATGATGGCGCCCATGGACGACCCGCCGAGGAAGTCGAGCGGCACGCGCGCCTCGCGCAGGGCCTTGATGGCGCCGATGTGGGCATAGGCCCGGGCGCCGCCCCCCGACAGGACCAGTCCGACCGCCGTGCCGGTGACGATCCGCGCCATGCGGGCGGCGTCGGCAGCATTGCCGTCTGTGGCGTGGAACCAGCGGCCCGGCCTGACCGAGTCCAGCCAGACGCCGGTGTTGGCCGGGCGGGGCATGCGCGGGTCGCGCAGCAGTATCAGGTCGGTGCGCTGCTGGGCATCCAGCGCCGGATTGCGCGGCAGATTGGCGCCGGGCGGCGTGGTCAGGGGATTACCGACGATGAACAGGCGGTCGACCTGTCGGGTGCACAGCTGGGCCCAGGCGGGCTCATCCGCCTCAGCGACATAGAGGACAAAGTCGTGGCTGTCCTCGACGCGACTGAACCATTCGGCGACCGAGCTGAGGGCCGAATGGTCGATGACCTTGCAGGTGAAGCCCTGGGCCTGGATCGAGGCGGCGATGCGCTCGACGAAGGCGCGGATCGGCTTGGACCGGGCCGAGATGAAGCCGAACACACTCGGCTCGCCGCCGCCCAAATTCTGGTCACGCGAGCGGCGGATCATCAGGCGCGACAGCTCGACCATCAGGTCCGGCTGACTGCGGGCGGCCTCGAAGAAGGTCTCGCGCGGCAGGGCCAGGATTTCGGAATCGCGCAGGGCGACGACGCTGGCGGTGTGGGGTGTGCCGGCCAGCATGGACATTTCGCCGACCGGTTCGCCCGGCCGGACGACGCCGAGGAACCGGGGGGCCTGGTCATCCCCATCGTGGCAGAAGACACCCAGACGGCCGGAGCGCACCAGATAAAGGGTGTCGGCCGGGGCGCCCTCGCCGAACAGCTGTTCCCCGCCGGTCAGGGCGAACCAGCTGACATGCGTCGTCTCTCCGCCCGTGAACAGCTGCTGCAGTGCCGCTTCAAGAGTGTCTGTGCGCGCCTTGGCCATGACGCCTTATGCCAGATTCCCGGGGGTGCGGTCATCCGCGCCGTCGTGACTTTCGTCCCCTTTGCCCATCCGGGGAAAGCTGCCTAAAGGAGGGGCATGCCCAAGCTGACCTCTGCGATCGATCCGTCCAGTCCGGCCTTCAAGGCGCTGGAGAGCACCAACCGGCGCCTGCGCGACCAGCTGGCCGAGCGGGTCGCGGTGACGGCGCGGGGCGGCTCGGACAAGTCGCGCGAGCGGCACGTCAGCCGGGGCAAGCTGTTGCCTCGCGACCGGGTGGAGCGGCTGCTGGATCCGGGTTCGCCCTTCCTAGAGATCGGCCAGCTGGCGGCGTTCGGCATGTATGACGATCAGGCCCCGGGTGCCGGCATGATCTGCGGGATCGGTCGGGTGTCGGGCCGCGAGGTGATGATCGTCGCCAATGACCCGACGGTGAAGGGCGGCGCCTACTTCCCGATGACGGTCAAGAAACACCTGCGCGCGCAGGAGGTGGCCGAGCAGAACCGACTGCCGTGCGTCTATCTGGTCGATTCGGGCGGGGCCAACCTGCCGCACCAGGCCGAGGTGTTTCCCGACCGCGAGCATTTCGGGCGCATCTTCTTCAACCAGGCGCGGATGAGCGCGCGCGACATTCCCCAGATCGCCTGTGTCATGGGCAGCTGCACGGCGGGCGGGGCCTATGTGCCCGCCATGTCGGACGAGACGGTGATCGTGCGCAATCAGGGCACCATCTTCCTGGCCGGCCCGCCGCTGGTGAAGGCCGCGACCGGCGAGGTCATCTCGGCCGAGGATCTGGGCGGGGCCGACACCCATGGTCGCAAGTCGGGCGTGGTCGACCATGTGGCCGAGAATGACGAACACGCGCTGGAAATCGTGCGCTCGATCGTCGCCAATCTGAACACGGTCAAGGATGTGCCGCTGGATGTGCGCGAGCCGCGCCCGCCCGCGCTGGACCCGGAGGAGCTGTATGGCATTATCCCCGACGATGTGCGCGCCCCCTATGATGTGCGCGAGGTGATTGCCCGCACGGTCGACGGCTCCGAGTTTGATGAGTTCAAGCGCGACTATGGCACGACGCTGGTGTGCGGTTTTGCCCGCATCTGGGGCTATCCGGTCGCCATCCTGGCCAACAACGGTGTGCTGTTCTCGGAGAGTGCGCTGAAGGGGGCGCACTTCATCCAGCTGGCCTGCAAGCGCAAGATCCCGCTGGTGTTCCTGCAGAACATTTCGGGCTTCATGGTCGGCGGCAAATATGAGGCCGAGGGTATCGCCAAGAACGGCGCCAAGCTGGTGACCGCCGTGGCCAGTGCCGAGGTGCCGAAATTCACCGTTTTGATCGGCGGCAGTTTCGGGGCCGGCAACTATGGCATGTGCGGCCGGGCCTATTCCCCGCGCTTCCTGTTCACCTGGCCGAACAGCCGGATCTCGGTGATGGGCGGCGAACAGGCGGCAAGCGTGCTGGCCACCGTCCACCGCGACGCCGACAGCTGGACCGAGGATCAGGCCGAGGCCTTCAAGGCGCCGATCCGCCAGAAATATGAGGACGAGGGTAACCCCTATTACGCCACCGCGCGTTTGTGGGATGATGGTGTCATCGACCCGGTCCAGACCCGCGACGTGCTGGGCCTGGCCATCAGCGCCAGCCTCAATGCCCCGATCCCCGACACGCCGTTTGGCGTGTTCCGGATGTAAGTTTTCTCTCCTGCGCTAAAGGGTGCAGGTCCACTGAAAAGGCAACGCCATGCCCGACACCACCCCCACCGATGCCGACCTCAACGCCATGGACATCACCGATGCCGAGGCGCGGGAGATGAACCGGATCGCCCATCCCATGGTCGCGGGGGCGGACACCGATGCCGTCAGCGATCTGGTGACGATCGAGTCGACGCAGGACGGGGCGGTGTTCATCACCATCAACCGGCCGGACAAGAAGAATGCCTTTGACGCCCGGACCATCGGCGCCCTGTATCAGGCGTTCGAGACCCTGCACGGGGCTGACCATATCCGGGTGGTATTCGTGCGCGGGGCAGGAGGCACCTTCAGCGCCGGGGCCGATCTGAGCTGGATGGCGGCGGCGGCAGACTGGTCCGAGAGCGACAATCGCTCGGACGCCATGGGTCTGGCGAAGATGCTGAAGGCCCTGCACGACGTGCCGGCCCTGACGGTGGCCCTGGTCGAGGGCGCGGCCATGGGCGGCGGCGCGGGCATTGTCGCGGCCTGCGATATGGCCGTGGCGGTCAGGGGCACCAAGTTCGCCTTCAGCGAGGTCAAGCTGGGCCTGATCCCGGCGACCATCGCCCCCTATGTGATCGAGGCAGTCGGCGCCCGCCGGGCCCGCGCCCTGTTCCTGACCGGCAATGTGTTCGATGCCGACTATGCCGCCCATGTCGGGCTGGTGGATGCGGTGGTGCCCGATGCCGCCGCGCTGGACGGCTTCATCAGCCACCTGAGCGGCACGCTGGCGGCCTGTGCGCCCGGCGCCATGGGCGAGGCCAAGCGGCTGGTCCACGACGTCGCCCACCACAAGGTCGACCATTCGCTGATGGAAGACACCGCCCACCGCATCGCCCGCGCCCGGGTGTCGAAAGAGGGCCAGGAGGGCGTCCGCGCCTTCCTCGACAAGCGCAAGCCGCGCTGGGCGGAGTAGGACGCGCTGATGTTCAAATCTGTTCTGGTCGCCAATCGGGGCGAGATCGCCTGCCGGGTATTCCGCACCGCCCATGCCATGGGGCTGCGGACTATTGCCGTCTATTCGGAAGCTGATGCCGAGGCCCCGCATGTGCGTATGGCCGATGAGGCGGTGCTGCTGGGGCCGGCGCAGGCCAGCGAATCCTATCTGGACGGGGCCAAGGTGCTGGCGGCGGCCAAGGCGACCGGAGCCGAGGCCATCCACCCGGGCTATGGCTTCCTGTCCGAGAATGCCGACTTTGCCGAGGCGGTGAAGGCGGCGGGGCTGGTCTGGATCGGGCCGCCCCCGGCGTCGATCCGCGCCATGGGGCTGAAGGATGCGGCCAAGAAACTGATGATCGAGGCGGGCGTGCCCGTGACCCCCGGCTATCAGGGCGAGGACCAAGCGGCGGACACGCTCAAGGCCGAGGCGGATCGCATCGGCTATCCGGTGCTGATCAAGGCGGTGGCCGGCGGCGGTGGCAAGGGCATGCGCCGGGTCGACCGGGCCGAGGACTTTGCCGACGCCCTGGCCAGCGCCCAGCGCGAGGGCCAGTCGTCGTTCGGCGATCCCCGCGTGCTGATCGAGACCTACATCACCCGGCCGCGCCATATCGAGGTGCAGGTGTTTGGCGACACCCACGGCACGGTCGTGCACCTGAACGAGCGCGACTGTTCGCTGCAGCGGCGGCACCAGAAGGTGATCGAGGAAGCTCCGGCGCCGGGCATGGACGCCGAGACGCGCGAGGCCGTGACCGCCGCCGCCGTGCGCGCCGCCCAGGCCGTCAACTACGAGGGGGCGGGGACCATCGAGTTCATCGCCGATGCCAGCGAGGGCCTGCGCGCTGACCGCATCTGGTTCATGGAGATGAACACCCGGCTGCAGGTCGAACATCCGGTGACCGAGGCGATCACGGGCGTTGATCTGGTCGAATGGCAATTGCGCGTGGCGGCGGGTGAGTCGATCCCGCTGAAGCAGGACGAGATCGGCATCCACGGCTGGGCCATGGAGGCGCGGCTGTATGCCGAGGATCCGGCCAATGGCTTTTTGCCCTCGATCGGCAAGCTGGAGCATTTCCGCATGCCCGACGGCGTGCGGGTCGACACCGGCGTCAAACAGGGCGGCGAGGTCAGCCAATTCTACGACCCGATGATCGCCAAGCTGATCGTGCACGAGGACACGCGCGCAGAGGCCGCCGAGGCCCTGGCCGAAGCGTGCGGCGAGGTTGAGGTCTGGCCCGTGCGGACCAATGCGGGGTTTCTGGTCCGGTGTCTGGAGCACCCCCGGTTCGTGTCGGGGGATGTCGACACGGGCTTCATCGGGGCGGAGGAGGAAGCCCTCAGGACGGCCGGGCCCTCGCCTGTCCTGATGGCCGAGGTCGCCAACCACGCGCTGGACAGAGCCCCGCCGGATCGGGAGGAGACGTCGGTCTGGTCTTCTCTGGCAGGCGCCACCGGCTTCAGGCTCAACGCCGACCCCGTCCGGACCGTTCGCATCTGGCACGCGGGCGAGGCCTCGGATGTCCGTCCTGCTGACACGGCGACCTATCAGCGGCACACTGAAATCAAGGGTGACCTGATCCTCGGCTTTGAGGATGGGTTGGTTCACGAGTTCCGGGATCGTCCGCCGCTCTCCTCAATTGGAGCCGGCCCCGCCTCCGACGGTTCCCTGCGCGCGCCCATGCCGGGCAAGGTGGTGGCGGTGCCGGTCAAGGCGGGCGATCCGGTGAAAAAGGGTCAGTCTGTGGTCGTCATCGAGGCGATGAAGATGGAACAGGCCCTGACCGCGCCCTATGATGGCGTGGTCGAGAGCATCGGCTTTAACGTGGGCGATCAGGTCGGGGCCGATGCGGTTCTGGCGGTGGTCACAGCAGGGGATGAGTGAGATGAAACATACGGCACTGGCCCTGGCCCTCGCGGCCGGACTGATGGCGACCCCGATGGCGGCGGCCGCGCAGGACCCCGTACCCGCTGCGGACCTCCGGGATATGGAATGCGCGGCCCTGTTCGCCGTGATGGCCGGGTCTGATCCCCAGTATGAAGCCTCGGCCGCGATTGGCATGGCCTATTACATCGGGCGGCTGGAAGGTCGTAATCCGGGTCAAAATCAGGTCGTCCGCCTGTTTGAATGGGTGAACACCCAGAGCGAAGATCAGCTGATGACGATGCTCGAAACGGCAGGTACGCGCTGCGGCCAGGAGCTGCAGACCCTTGGTAACACCATGACCGAGGTCGGGAGCAGCTTTGGCGGCTGATCCGGCCTGATGCCGCTTCACATGATCAAACTGTGCGTCGGCGTCGCCAAGGTCGAGACGCTGGAACGGCGCGCGGCCAAGGGCGACTGGCTGACGGTGCATACCCGCATGACACCCAAGCGCGCGAGCGAGCTTGAGGACGGCGGCTCGCTGTACTGGGTGATGAAGGGCTCGGTCGTGTGCCGCATGCCGATCGTCGACATCACCACCCGGGGCGAGGGCAAGACCTCGCAATGCCTGATCCAGCTGGCGCCGGACGTGATCCGCACGGCGCCGCAGGCCCGGCGGCCGTTTCAGGGCTGGCGCTATCTGGAGCCCAAGGATGCGCCGCCCGACCTGTCGACCATGGACGCCGGCGACCTGCCACCCGAGCTGGCGAAACAATTGCGCGAAATGGGGGCTTGGTAGGTCGGTCGCCTGTTGACCCGGACGGTGAAAGCGTGGCCTTAGCCCGCTTCCATGTTCGCCATCAGTCCCCCGTCCCGAACCGTCCTGCGCGACCTGCTGACCCTTGCGTGGCCGGTGGTGCTGGCGCGCATCGGCATCATGGTCATGGGCCTGACCGATGCCATTGTGGTCGGCAATTTCTCGAGCACCGAATTGGCCTTTCACACCCTGGCGTGGACGCCGACCTCGATCGTGATCACGACGGCCGTCGGCCTGCTGCTGGGGGTGCAGGTGATGACGGCGCGGCGGCTGGGCGAGGGGCGTCGCGGCGACGTCGGCGCGGTGCTGCGGCGGGGGCTGGTCTATTCGCTGTGGCTGGGCGGGGGGTCGATGATCGGCCTGATGCTGGTCGGGCCGTGGGGACTGGCGTCGATCGGGCTTGAGGATGGCCTCGCGGAGGGCGCACGCCTGCCGCTGCTGGTCTTTTCGCTGTCGATGCCCGCCTATCTGGTCAGTGTGGCGGCGCAGTTCTTTCTCGAGGCGCTGGGCAAACCCAAGCCGGGCATGGTCGCCATGTGGGTGGCCAATGGCGTCAATCTGGCGCTGAACCTGCTGCTGGTGCCGGACCTGCTGGGGCTGGGCGTCGACGGGGCGCTGGCGTCGTCGTGGGCGACCTTCTTTGCGCGGGCGGCGCTGGCCGTGTTTCTGATCGTCTATATCGTGCGGCTGCCCGAGGCCCGGGCACTGGGCATCTTCCGCAAGGCGCCGCGTGATCCGCTGGCCGAGGCCGAGCAGCGTAAGGTCGGCTATGGCGCCGGCAGTTCCTATTTCATCGAGGTCGGGGCCTTTGCCCTGATGACCCTGATCGCCGGGCGGCTGGGCACGAACGAGACCGCCGCCTGGGCGGTGGTGCTGAACATTTCGGCCATCGTCTTCATGATCCCCATGGGCCTGTCGTCAGCCGCCGCCGTGCTGGTCGGGCGGGCGTTCGGCGCAGCGGATGCGCAGGGGGTGATGCGCGCGGGTCTGGTCAGTCTGGCGGTGATCTCAACCCTGACGCTGGCCATAGCCCTGATCGTCTGGCCGACCGCGCCGCTGCTGATCGGGGCCTACAGCCGCGATCCGGCGCTGATCGCGATTGCGGTGCCGGCGCTGGTACTGGCGACCCTGTTCTTCGTCGCCGATGGCATTCAGGCGGTGGCGGCCCAGGCCAACCGCGCGGCGGGCGACATCTGGTGGCCGACCATCATGCATTTCACCGCCTATGGCGCCGTGATGATGCCACTGGGCTGGGTGCTGGCCCCGCACATGGGGGTGGACGGTCTGGTCTGGGCCATCATCATCGCCAGCCTGGTGTCCTCGGCCCTGCTGACCGGACGGTTCATCCGGGTGGCACGGCGAATGCAGAGAGTGGCGAGTGGCGAGTGGCGTGTGCCGAGTTAGGCTGCGAGGGCTCGCGAAAACTGGAATGTCGGACTTGGAGGTTGCGATATACCGGCACACTCGCCACTAAACCGCTCACCACTCGTCACTCACCACTCGTCACGCGTTCGGACACCCATGGCCCGCATTCTGATCACCTCGGCGCTGCCCTACATCAACGGCATCAAGCACCTGGGGAATCTGGCCGGGTCGATGCTGCCCGCCGATGTCTGGGCGCGGTTCAAGCGGGGGCAGGGCCATGAGGTGCTGTATATCTGTGCCACCGACGAGCACGGGACGCCGGCTGAGCTGGCCGCCGCCGCCGCCGGTCAGGACGTGCGGACCTATTGCGACGAGCAGCACCAGATCCAGAAGGCGGCGGGCGAGGCGTTCGGCCTCAGCTATGACTGGTTTGGCCGGTCCTCGAATGCGCCCAACCGGCGCCTGACCCAGCATTTCGCAAGAGTGCTGGAAGACAACGGTCTGATCGAGGAACGCGTCGATCAGATGATCTATTCGATCGACGACGGGCGCTTCCTGCCGGATCGCTATGTCGAGGGGACCTGCCCGCACTGTGCCTATGAAAAGGCGCGCGGCGACCAGTGCGACAACTGCGGGCGGTTGCTGGATCCGATGGACCTCAAGGATCCGTATTCCAGCGTGTCCGGCTCGCGGAACCTCGAGGTGAGGGATACGCGGCACCTGTATCTGCTGCAGACGAAGCTGGAGGGGCGCATCCGCGACTGGATCAGCTCGAAAACGGACTGGCAGACGCTGGCCCGCTCGATCGCGCTGAAGCATCTGGACGAGGGGCTGATCGATCGCGGCATCACCCGCGACCTGAAATGGGGCGTGCCGGTGGTCGGCCCGGACGGCGGGCCGCGCCCGGGCATGGAGGGCAAGGTCTTTTACGTCTGGTTCGACGCCCCCATCGAATATATCGGCGCGACCGAGGAATGGGCCGAGGCGACCGGCGGGACCTGGCGCGACTGGTGGCGCACCGACGAGGGCGCCGACGACGTCCGCTATGTCCAGTTCATGGGCAAGGACAATGTCGCCTTCCACACGGTGTCATTCCCGGCGACCATTCTGGGCTCGGGCGAGCCGTGGAAGACGGTCGATACGCTGAAGGCCTTCAACTGGCTGAACTGGTACGGCGGTAAATTCTCCACCTCGCAGGGCCGCGGCGTCTTCATGGATCAGGCGCTGGACCTGCTGCCCGCCGACTACTGGCGCTGGTATCTGACGGCCTATGGCCCCGAGCATTCGGACTCGGCCTTCACCTGGGAGCAGTTCCAGTCGGCGATCAACAAGGACCTGGCCGATGTGCTGGGCAATTTCGTCAACCGGATCGTGAAGTTCACCGAGTCGAAATTCGGCGGTGTCGTGCCCGAGGGCACGGCCCTGACCGACGAGGACCGCGCCTTCCAGACGCATATTAATGCGGCTGTCGCCGAGGCCACCGCGGCCTTTGAGGCGATGGAGTTCCGCAAGGCGTCGCAGGCGATCCGGGCCGCCTGGGTGCTGGGCAATGAGTATCTGCAGGTCGCAGCGCCCTGGACCGCGTTCAAGACCGACCCGGAGCGGGCCGCGACGGCGGTGCGGTTCGCGCTGAACCTCGTGGCCCTGTTCGCACGGCTGGCGGCGCCAGTGCTGCCGTTCACCGCGCCGAAGATTGCCGCGAGCGTCGGCGAGACGGACCTGGGCTGGCCGTCCGCCGATGAGGACTGGCTGGCGCGCGTGCCGGTCGGGCGCCCGGTTCAGGCCGCCGAGGTGCTGTTCCGCAAGATCGAGGACGAGCAGGTCGCCGAATGGGCGGCCCGGTTCGGTGGCGGCGAGGGCTAGGGTTTCGCGCGGGCCGCGGCGCTGAGCCTCAGCCCCAGGACTCGACGGCGCCGCGCCGGCGGCTGGTGGAGGCGAGGGTCGGCCGTTCGAGGCGCGGCTGGGGCTCGGGTTTGCCGAAAAACCAGCCCTGGCCCAGATGTACGCCCAGTTTCAGCATCAGCTCCGCGACCTCGCCGGTCTCGACACGCTCGGCCACGGTCTTGAGGTCGAGGCCACCGCACATCTCGACCAGATGACGGATCAGGGTGCGGGACTTGTCGTCTTCGATGGCTCGCATGACAAAGGCGCCGTCGATCTTCACCCCGTCGACCGTCAGATGGTTCAGATGGTCGAACGACGAGGCCCCCACGCCGAAGTCATCCAGATACACCCGGAAGCCCGCCTGTCTCAGACGCGCCAGACGCCGCTGGGTGCCGGGCAGGTCGAGGATGGTGGTCGTTTCGGTGACCTCGAGGCTCAGCCGTCGGCGAATGTCGCCGTGGTTGGCCGTCAGTCGCATCAGGGCCTCGCCATAGGTGTCGGTGGCCAGCGACCCGGCCGAGACATTGACCGCCACCCGCGTCAGCCCATAGCCGGGCTGCAGCATCTGCTGGATCGCCTTTTCTGCGACCACCAGATCGAAGCTTTCGATCAGGGCCAGGGTCTCGGCCAGACGAATGGTGCTCTCGGGCCCGTCGCAGCCGGGGATGCGCGCCAGGGCTTCGAAATGGTGCGCCGCGCCTGACTTGAGGTCGACAATCGGCTGATAGTGCAGGGCAAAGTCGCGCGCCTTCACCATGGTGCGGAAGCTGTCCATCTGCACAAGGATGCGGTCCAGCGTATTCTTGAACGTGATGTCCGGATCGTCCATTGCGCCGCTGGCTATACAGACTTCCAGCGCATGCCGCATGGCGCGCAAGGTCGCCTGGCGGTCCACGCCGGGGCTCAACTCGACCTGACGGATGTCGGCGCTGACATCGACACCTTCCAGCGCCGCGACATTGTGAATGGCGTCCTCGACCGCAGACCCATCGGAATCCCGCCGCAACAGGGCATAGGCGCTGCCGGCCAGATGGGAGGCCGAGGCCCCGTCGACCGAGACCGACTGCAGGGCGCTGTGCAAACGAGTCTTGAGCGCCTCCAGCTGGTCGCCAGCGACCTGACCCAGTCCGGTGACATCGACAAAGGCCAGCGTCAGCGGATCCGGCCCTTGTTTCGCGAGCAGGCTGCTGGTCTGACGCATCAGGTCGTCGCGGGTGACCAGCGGCGTGTCGGCGGTAAGATCGAGCGAAAAAGGCTGGCCCTGCCAGGTCAGGGCACACGAACAGTGCGGCGCCAGTTCGGGCAGGCTGAACAACCGTGATCGCACGCGCCGGAATGCGCCGTCGCCCAGATCGTATAACAGGTCCAGCGGATCGCTGCGGTTGCCCGGCGTCAGATTGGCCAGCGCCTGTTTCAGACGCCCGGCACTGCGCGGCTCGAACAGATCGGTCAGGGTGCGCCCGGTCCAGTTCGCTTCCGGCGCGTGCCCCGTCGCCGGGGCCGCCCCCATGGCCAGCACAATCCGCCCCTCGCCGTCGATCTCGACGAGAGTGTCCGCCGAAGCGAAGGCCAGACCCAGAAGACGACTGTTAAGCGCCATTCCCCCCATCTATCGTGTCAGTCTTGAAGAAACCGGTGTTAAGTCCGGTTAACGCGGCGTTGCCGCCTGCGGTCAGGCGGAGCGGCTGAAGGCGACGGCGCTGCCGTCGGTGGGGGTGGCGTGGCCGGTGGCGCCGTAGGCGTTGGGGACGCCGCGCTGGCCGCGGATCTCGGCGGCGAGGGTGCGGACCAGGCCTTCGGAGATGATACGGGCGGCCTCGACGGCGCGGGCGTGGCGGCCAAGGATGGCCTCGAACGCCTGGGTCGCCTTGATCAGGGCCATGCGGTCGGCGGCGGGGGCCTGGGCGAGGCCCGTGGGGTCGGCCTTGATCTGGGCCGACTCGCGGCGATAGCGGTTGGCCAGCTCCTGGGTCTCGGCGAGACCGGCGGCGACGTCCTGCGGGCGCTGGGCCTCGAAGGCGGCCAGTTCGTCGGACAGTCGGCGGGTCAGCGACTGGGTCAGGTCGATCAGCTGGCGAACCCGCGCCGAGGCGGTGACGGTGAATGCGGTGTCGTTCATCAGGGGGCTTCCTGCATCTTGAGCATGGTGGACATGACCTGATCGGCCAGGCCGATGCCGCCCGAGCGGACGGTCTGCTTGGCCATTTCGTCGATCAGGAAGGAGCGCCAGGTGGTCTCGGCCTCGCCGCCGCCGAAGGGTGCTTCGGTCGACAGCCCCTCGAACATGGGGCGCAGCATCTGGGCGATGAAGGAGGCCTCGAAGTCCTCGGCCGTCTCGCGCATGCGGTCCTGGCGGAGGGTCGGGGTCTGGACCGGGCGGAGCAGGTCAGGAGAGAGGGTGAGCGGATCGGCCATGAGACTACATCACCTCGATGTCGGCTTGCAGGGCACCGGCGGCCTTGATGGCCTGCAGGATGCTGATCATGTCGCGGGGCGTGACCCCCAGGGCGTTCAGCCCGGCGACCAGACTGGACAGGGAGGCGCCGCCGCCGACGATCCGCATCTGGGTGCCCTGGTCTTCCTCGACCGTGACCACGGAGGACGGGACGACCACAGTCTCGCCGTCGCTGAAGGGGGCGGGCTGGCTGACGAAGGGGTCTTCCTGAACGGTGACGGTCAGATTGCCCTGGGCGATGGCGACGGTGGAGACCCGCACGGCCTCTCCCATGACGATCACGCCGTTGACCTCGTCGATGATCACCCGGGCCGGGGCGTCGACCGTGACGGGCAGGTTCTCGATCCGGCTGAGATAGCCGGCCATGCCCCAGCCCTGCGGCGCACGCACGGTCACGACCGTGCCGTTCTCGGCAAAGGCGGTGCCGGGATAGGCCTCGTTGATGGCAACGGCCACCCGCTGGGCGGTGGTGAAGTCGGGGTTGCGCAGGGTCAGGCGGACCTCGGCCTGACGGCCCAGGTCAAAGCCGGTCTCGCGCTCGACCACGGCCCCGCCGGCGATGCGGCCGGCCGTCGGCACGCCGCGCGTGATCGACGAACCCGAGGCGCCCGAGGCCGACAGCGAGCCGGTCTGGATCGAGCCCTGGGCCACGGCATAGACCTCGCCGTCGGCGCCCTGCAGGGCGGTAACGACGACGGTGCCGCCGAGCAGGCTCTTGGCGTCGCACAGGGTCGAGACCGAGACATCGATGCGCGCGCCGGGCGTGGCGAACGGCGGCAGTTCGGCCGTGACCATGACGGCGGCGATGTTCTTGGTGTTGGCGTTGGCGCCGCGGATGTTGACGCCCTGACGCTCCATCATGCCCTCCAGCGACTGGCGGGTCAGGGGACAGTTGCGCAGATTGTCACCGGTGCCGTTCAGGCCGACGACCAGTCCGTAACCGACCAGCTGGTTGGAGCGGACCCCCTCGATGGAGACGATGTCCTTGATGCGCGACTGGGCCTGGGCGGCCTGCGGCAGGGCGACCAGCGCCAGGGCACCGGCGGCGAGGCAGGAGGCGAGGCGGGCAAGAACTGACGTCATGAAAAGGGTCCTGACAATTGCGGATTACGTCATGCCAATTCCATGCCGGAGCCATGCGCAAGGAAAAACAAGGGGTTGATGGTCGGCGGCCCGCTTCCGGCCAGCAGATTTTGCCGGGCCGTTAACCAAACCCTCACCTCGTGGGCTCAGATATCGGTCATGGTCCGGAGTGCCCGTTCATGAAGATCAATGGTCCGCAGTCGAGTGGCCCTGCCTCGCGTCCGACTCGCCCGGGTCAGGCGGCGGGGGGCTTCACCCTGGGCGGCGCGGCGGGTGCGTCCGCCGCCGGTGCCAAGTCCGGCGTGGCGGCCATGTCCGGTCCGTCCAGCGTCGCCTCCCTGATGGCGCTTCAGGGCGTCGAGGGCGTCGAGGGGCCGCAGGAGCGTCGCCGCCGGGCGATCCGCCGCGGTCACCGCCTGCTGGACCGGCTGGAAGCCCTGAAACTGGCGCATCTGGCCGGGCAGGGCGATGCCGATGCGCTGCGGGCCCTGTCCCGGACCGGAGGGGAAGATCGCCCCGACTCCGAGGATGCCAGCCTGAACGCCGTGCTGGACCAGGTGGACCTGCGTGTCGCCGTGGAACTGGCCAAGGCCGCCGTCGCTGGAAACTGAGGCCTTTCAAGGGTGAGGGCGAATTGTCACGGCTCACGGCATAGTGACCCGGCAAAGCTGACAGATGTGGGGAAACGGCTTGAGACGACTCGTCGCCTTCCCTATAGGCCTGCATGCGCCACAGGGGGGCGTGAGAAGTGAGCGTGAGTGCGATGAACGCATTAGCCTCTGTGGTGGATGAAGGGCCGGTGGCCTATCGCCCGTCCGACGACGAACCCTTCATGAATGAGCGGCAGCTGGCCTATTTCAAGGGCAAGCTGAACGCCTGGAAGGACGACATCCTTCGGGAGTCCAAGGGCACGGTCGTCAATCTGAAAGCCGAGACCGAGAACCACCCCGATCTGGTGGACCGGGCCTCGTCGGAATCGGACCGCGCGCTGGAACTGCGCACCCGTGACCGCCAGCGCAAGCTGATCGCCAAGATCGACGAGGCGCTGCGCCGGATCGAGGACGGCTCCTACGGCTATTGCGAGGAAACCGGCGAGCCGATCAGCCTCGGACGGCTGGAAGCCCGGCCGACCGCGACCCTCTCGGTCGAAGCCCAGGAACGCCACGAGCGCCGCGAGCGCGTCCACCGCGACGATTGAGGAGGCGGACGGGATGCGGGGCCTTGTCAGCATCCTGTTCGGTCTCCTTCTGCTCGCCAGCGCGCCGCACGCCTTTGCGCAGCAAGCCGAGGTGCCCTTCCCGGCGGCCCTGCGGGGTGATGCTTTCCGGCTGGAGTCCGCGACCCTTGGCCGGGGCTTTGACATCTACGTCCGCCTGCCGCCCGAGTATGATCCCGAGGGCCCGGCCTATCCGGTCGTCTATCTGCTGGATGGCGACAGCCTGTTTCCCATCCTTGCGGCCAACCACCTGTTCCTGACCTACGACGAAGGCCTGCCCGAGGCCGTGGTGGTCGGCATCGCCTATGGCGGCTTTGAGCCGTCGGTGAACCGCCGGGGCCTCGACTTCCAGTCCCCGGACGAGGGCCTTGCCGCCGAGCAGGCGGGCGCCGAGCGCTTCCACACCTTCCTGACCGATGACCTGCTTCCGATGATCGAGGGGCGGTTCAACGTGGACCCGGACCGGCGCGTCCTGTTTGGTCAGTCGCGGGGCGGCAATCTGGTGCTGTATTCGGCCGTGGCCCACCCCGATGTCTTTCAGGGGCGGATCGCCAGCAATCCCTCGCTGACGCCCGGCATGGGCTCGATCACCGGCCCCGCCGCGCGGGCTTCTCGCGACGATCTCAAGGTCGCCGTCACCAGCGGCGAGCGGGACAGGCCTGATCTTCGTACGGAAGCAGCCTTCTGGGTCGAGGCCTGGTCGGGCCGGGATGCGGACCAGCGTCCCTGGCAGGTGCGCCTGATCCCGATCGCCGGAGGCACCCACGCCGCCAATGCGCCGGACGCCTATCGCGCCGGGATGTTGTGGCTGTTCGCGCAGGCTGAGCAGGGCGATTGAAGCGGCCTGCGCCTTGACTTCGCCCGGGCGGAGCGCGACCTACGCGCCTCACGTTCAAGGTTTACCGCTCCATGCCTGTCAAAGTCCGTTTCGCCCCGTCGCCGACGGGTAAGCTGCACGTCGGCAATGTCCGCACGGCCCTGGTCAATTGGCTGTTCGCCAAGGGGCAGGGCGGCCAGTTCGTGCTGCGCATCGACGACACCGATCTGGCACGCTCGACGGCGGAGTATGAGCGCGGCATCGAGGAAGACCTGACCTGGCTGGGTCTGGTCTGGGACGAACGGCACAACCAGTCGCAGCGCTTTGACCGCTACCGCGAGGCCGCCGAGCGGCTGAAAGCGGCGGGGCGGCTGTACCCCTGCTATGAGACGGCCGATGAGCTGGATCGCCGCCGCAAGGTGCAGCTGTCGCGCGGCCAGCCGCCCATCTATGACCGGGCGGCGCTGCAGCTGAGCGAGGTTCAGCGCGAGGCCTATGAGGTGGAGGGGCGCCGTCCGCACTGGCGCTTCAAGCTGGACGGCCGCCGGGTGCATTGGGTCGATCTGGCGCGCGGTTCGGCCGAGGTCGACACGGCCTCGATGTCCGATCCGGTGCTGATCCGCGAGGACGGGCTGTTCCTCTATACCCTGCCGTCGGTGGTCGACGATCTGGACATGGGCATCAGCCATGTGATCCGGGGCGAGGACCATGTGACCAATACGGGCGCGCAGATCGAGATCTTCGAGGCGCTGATCGCGCTGGGCTGGACCGGCGCCCTGCCGGGCTTTGCCCATATGCCGCTGCTGGTCGGGGCGGATGGACAGGCGCTGTCGAAGCGGCTGGGCTCGCTGTCGATCTCGGATATGCGCGAGCAGGGCTATGAGCCGATCGCCATCACCAGCCATCTGGGCAAGATCGGCACGTCCGACGCGCTGGAGATCGCCCCGTCGATGGCCGAGCTGGGGCAGGGCTTCAGCTTTGACAAGATGGGCCGCTCACCGGCGCGCTATGACACGGCGGATCTGGATCGGCTGAACGCCCAGGCGCTGCACGCCATGAGTTATGCCGAGGCGCGGGGGCGTCTGGCGGCGATGGACTGTGATCTGGGGGAGGAGTTCTGGGCGACCGTGCGGCCGAACCTGGAACGGTTCGGCGACGTCGCGGCGCTGGTGCGGATCGTCAATGGGCCGGTGACGCCGGTGATCGCGGATGCGGAGTTTGCCAGGGTGGCTGCCGAGACCCTGCCGGAGACCATCGACGGTGACAGCTGGTCGGCCTGGACCGGAGAGATCAAGGCGCGCACGGGAGCCAAGGGCAAGGCTCTGTTCATGCCGCTGCGTCACATCCTGACGGGTCAGGAACACGGGCCGGACATGGCGTCGCTGATCCCGCTGATCGGGCGCGAGCGGATGCTGAAGCGGCTCTCTGGCGAGACGGCCTGACCGCCCCGCCAGAGTTCAGACCGATCAGGCGTTGCAGGCGGCCAGTTCTTCGGCCGTCAGGGCGGTGCCCTTCCACGAAAAGGCCGTGACCTCGCCCAGACGGGCGACGACGCGGCGGCAGGCGCGCGTGGCCGGCTGGTTGGCGCCGCCGGTGGCGGTGCAGCTGTCGCCCTCGCAGCGCCAGGTGGCACCGTCGATGATCAGGCGGCCCGAGGGGGCCGAGGTGGCGTCAGCCAGGGTGGCCGAGGTGACAGGCGCCTGAACCGGGGTGGCCAGGGTCGGGGTGGCGACGGCAAGGATTGCCGCGATCAGAAGAGTGCGCATGGGGGATTACTCCAGCTTGGACCGGGCAGGGGAGCCCGTAACGGCGCAATGTCCGTTGTTTTTGAAAACTGTCAAGGGTCGTGATCGAGATCGATGCGTTTTTAGTGACCGATGATCACTTATCGCTGATCATGTTTCAAATTCGACGGCGTGTCCATGCTGTTCAGCGCCGCGAGGGCTTCGTCGACCGTGCGGCATACTGTCCATGCCTGGAGGAAGGAGGCGGGGGTCATTCCGGCCTCGACCGAATGCTCCATGACGCGAAACAGGCTCTGCCAGAAGCCGTCGATGTCGAGGAAGATCACAGGCTTGCCGTGCAAATCCAGACGCTTCCACGACAGAAGTTCAATCACTTCCTCAAGTGTGCCGATGCCACCCGGGGCGACGACGAAGGCATCCGATTCGTCATACATGATCTGTTTGCGCTCATGCATGGAGCCGACCACCAGGGTCTCGACCTCGTCGAACAGGCGCTCGCGGCTGCGCAGGAACTCGGGCATGACACCCAGCACCCGGCCGCCCGCCGCATGGGCGCTGCGGGCCGAGGCCCCCATCAGGCCGACACCGCCCCCGCCATAGACGAGCCGCCAGCCCTTCTCCGCCACGCCCTGACCAAAGGCGCGCGCGGCCTCGGTGTATTTGGGATCGGCGGTTTCAGATGAGCCGCAGAACAGGCAGACGGAAGGGCCGCTGAACGGACGGATCTCGGCGGAAGTCGTGGGCATGGAACCTCGAAAAGCAGACGGAACAATCGACGGTCAGGATGACTGTCAGCGGGCGGTGGTTTTTGCCATACAGGGCGCATGGCCCCGGTGAAACGCGCAATTGAACGATATGGCATCCAGCCCGTGAGCGGGAGGGTGCTGGCCGGCCTTGGCCTGGCGCTGCTCGTGGCAGCGTGCGGCGGTGACGAGGCGCGGCCGGCCGCGGCCGGGAGCGCCGCCGCCGATGCCCCGGTGGCCGGAGCCGGGTCCGGATGGATCATGCCGCCTTCGGTGACAGGCCTGCGCCGTGACGGCACCGAATCTGTCGTCTCGGGACAGGCGGACCCGGGCGGTCGCGTCGTGTTGCGAACACCTGCGGGCCGGGCCTATGCGGCCGTGGCGGATGCCGAAGGCCGGTTCGAGGTGCGCCTGACGGCCGTGGACGGCCTGGTCCTGACGCCCGAGGCGCAATCGGGACAGGAGACGGTGCCGGCGCCCGGACGACTGGTGATTCTGGATGCGGCCCGGGGATCAGCGGTGCTGATTTCGGCGGGCGGCACCAGCCGGCGGCTGGGCGACGGCCCGGTGCTGTCCAGTGTCGATCACGACGGCCGGGCGGTGATCCTGTCGGGGCGGGCAAACCCCGGCTCGGACGTCCGGGTGGAATTGCCGGGCCGCGGCCCGATCCAGGTGCAGGCGGATGCCTCGGGCCACTGGCGGATCGGTATGGACGGGAGCCCGCCGTCCGAGGTCCGGGTCGACGGGCAGGTCTTTGCGGTTCCGTCCATGTCTGTCGACAGCGGTGACGGCGCTGCGTCGGCGATCAACCGGCTGGAACGCGAGGATGGCTTTCTGCTGAAATGGCAGGCCCCGGACGGTGCGCCCCAGACCAGCTGGCTGCCACGGCGTTAACGGCTTCTTAAGCCAATCGGCCGAACACGAGTCTTGGGATTCCTTTAGCGAGGCGCCCACCATCACCAAGCCTTTTCAAAGCCCGGCGCTCTGCGTCGGGCTCCTTTTTTTCATGCCGGTGTCAGGGGAAGGGGGAGTGGCTCCGCGGGTAGGATTCGAACCTACGACCAGCCGATTAACAGTCGGCTGCTCTACCACTGAGCTACCGCGGAACAGGTACTCAAGAGGGGGGCGCTATAGCAGCGGCCCGCCGGACTGTGCAACGATAAATCGACACCATGACGCCGATATCCCTGACCTCTGCCGATGATCCCCGGATCGCCGCCTTTCGCGACGTGCGTGAGCGCGATCTGACGGGCCGCGAGGGGCTGTTCATCGCTGAGGGGGAGGTGGTGCTGAACGTTCTGACCTCGGCCTGGTCACGGTGCCGGGCGCGGGCGGTGCTGCTGGCCGACAAGCGGCTGGCGAAGCTGGAGCCGGTGCTGTCGCGGCTGGAGGCCGATGTGCCAGTCTATACGGCCCCGCAGGAGGTTCTGGACGGGATCGCGGGCTTTCACCTGCACCGGGGCATTCTGGCCCTGGGGGAAAAGCCCGCACCGCTGGACGCTGATGCGTTTCTGGCGACGCGACCGGAGCGTTCTGTGCTGGTCGGGGCGGTGGGCATCGGCAATGCTGACAATATGGGCGGCATCTTCCGCAATGCGGCGGCGCTGGGGGCGTGCGGGGTGATGATCGATCCCGGCTGCTGCGACCCCTTCTACCGCAAGGCCATACGGGTGTCGGTGGGCGCGGTGTTGAGGACGCCGCTGATGGCCGACCTCTCGGCCTTGGCGATGGTCGAGCAGGCCGAGGCCTATGGCTATGTGCCGCTGGCTCTGACCCCTTGGGACGGGCCGGATCTGCTGGAGCTGGAGCCGCCTGCGCGGTCGCTGGTGCTGCTGGGGGCGGAGGGTCCGGGGCTGTCGCCAGAGGTACTGGCCCGCGCCCGGCCGGTGCGCATTCCCATGGCGTCGGGCTTTGATTCGCTGAATGTGGCGGCAACCTCGGCGATCGTTCTGCATCACCTGACTCGCCGCTGAGGCGAATCACGCAGTTGTTAGGGCGTTAACCCTTTGTACACCTTGCTGAACGGTCCGGATTGTGTCGGTATTGGGGCGTCCGGGGAGGCTGCCATGTTCAGTGATGTCTTTGGTTTCGTAGTGCGTAACGCCCGTCTGGCGGTGACCGTCGGCGTGGTGACAGGTGCCGTGAGTGCGGCCAGTCTTCTGGGATGGTTGACGGCGCCCATCGCCTGAGTGCGGCCTGACCTTCGCCTGAAGCTCAAAACGCTCTAGACACATGGCTTTCGGGTGGCCGGGTGCCGCCGTAGGCCAAGGATATTTCGTGTCCATCCAGAGCGTCAGCATTACCCCGTGGCAGGATCAGGAGCCGGGCACGTCCGGCTTGCGCAAGTCCACGCGCGACTTCATGCGGCCCGGCTATCTGGAAGCCTTTCTGCAGTCTGTGTTCGATGAAGCGGCGCCGCAGCCGGGCGACGCCCTGACAGTCGGCGGCGACGGGCGTTTCTTCTGTCGTGAGGCGGCCGCCATCGTGGTGCGGATGGCGCTGGCCAATGGCTTTTCCCGGGTGATCGTGGGGCGTGACGGCCTGTTGTCGACGCCGGCGGCCTCGGCGCTGATCCGCAACCGCGGGGCCAAGGGCGGGGTGATCCTGTCGGCCAGCCACAACCCGGGCGGCCCGGACGGCGACTTCGGCGTCAAATACAATACGGAGAGCGGGGGTCCGGCCCCTACGACCTTCACCGCAGGCGTGTTCACGCGCAGCAAGGCGCTCACGGCCTGGCGCATCCTGAGCGACGAAGCGCCCGACCTGTCGGTGGTCGGCGAGACCCGCTTGGGCGGGGGCACGGTCGAGGTCATCGATCCGATCACGGACTATGCCGATCTGATGGAGACGGTGTTCGACTTTGACGCCATCCGGGGGCTGGTCTCGCAGCCCGGATTCCGCATGGCGTTTGACGCCATGAATGCGGTGACCGGCCCCTATGCGACCGAGATTCTGGAGCGGCGGCTGGGGGCGTCTGCGGGCACAGTGCTGCGGGGAGAGCCCTTGCCTGACTTTGGCGGCGGGCATCCCGATCCGCATCCGGATCATACGCCCGAGCTGACGGCCCGGATGTTCGGCGAGGATCCGCTGGATTTTGCCGCCGCCTCGGACGGGGACGGGGACCGCAACATGATCATGGGGCCGGCGATGGTCGTGTCGCCCGGCGACAGTCTGGCGATCCTGGCGGCCCATGCCGACTGTGTGCCGCGCTATCGGGACGGTCTGAAGGGGCTGGCGCGCTCCATGCCGACCAGCCGCGCGGCGGACCGCGTTGCGGCGGCACTGGGCATCGAGATGCACGAGACGCCGACGGGCTGGAAGTTCTTTACCAACCTGCTGGATGCCGGGCGGATCACCCTGTGCGGCGAAGAGAGCTTTGGCACCGGCTCCGACCATGTGCGTGAGAAGGACGGTCTGTGGGCCGTTCTGTTCTGGCTGAATGTGCTGGCGGCGACCGGGAAAGGCGTGGGCGAGGTGGTGGTCGGCCACTGGTCGCGATTCGGCCGGGACTACTATCAGCGGCACGACTATGAGGGGCTGGAGGTCGGCCCGGCGCAGGATTTCATGAAGGGGCTGCGCGAGGCGGCCGCCGGCGCAGAGGGGCGGCAGATCGCCGGCTATCTCGTGCAGTCGGCCGAGGACTTTGCCTATAGCGATCCGGTGGACGGCTCAGAGGTGAAGCACCAGGGCGTGACCGTTCGGCTGAGCCCGGACGCCCGCGTCACCTATCGCCTGTCGGGCACCGGGTCGTCGGGGGCGACGCTGAGGGTCTATCTGGAGCGGTTCGAGAATCCGGCCGGCGACCTGCACCGCGATCCGGCCGAGGCGCTGGCCGCTGTGGCCGAGGTCTCGCGTGCCTTTGCCGGCATCGAGGCCCGCCTGGGCCGGACGGAGCCGTCGGTCATCACCTGAGGCGACGCGGCCTCCCGAATACGAAAAGGCCCGGAGAGCGATCTCCGGGCCTTCGCGCGTCTGACGGAAAGGGGCGTCAGTCTTCCTTGATGTTGTCGACACCGTGGCCGAAAGCGTCGGCCGGAGAGTTGATGGTCGTCTCTTCGGTGATGTCGATGCCCTTGGCCAGCTTGGAGTGCCAGAAGCCGTAGGCGGCGTAGATGACCGCGCCGATGACTGCATAGCCGGCCAGCAGCTGCAGCGTCAGCGGGTCGGGAACCGCACCGTTGGCAATCTGCTCCTGGGTCGGGAAGGCCTGTTCGACCATTGGCTTGAAGTTGTTCCAGGCCAGGAAGAGACAGGCGGCGATGCCGAGGCAGGCGGTGATGATACCGCCGGGCACCTTGAACGGACGCTCCAGCTCCGGGTGTTTGACCCGCAGATAGATGACCGACAGACAGACGATCGAGAAGGCGACGGCCGTCCCGAACGACACCAGCTGACCCAGCAGGCTGATCGGCAGGAAGGCCGCTGCGATGGCGATCAGGACGCCCAGCACGATCGTCCCCATCCACGGCGTGCGGAATTTCGGGTGGATCTGCGAGAACACCTTGGGCAGCAGGCCGTCGCGCGACATCGTGTAGAAGATGCGCGTCTGGCCGTAGCAGAGCACCAGCATGACCGAGGACAGGCCGGTGATGGCGCCGATCTTGATCAGGAAGCTGATCAGGTTCAGCTGTCCCCCCGGCGCGGCGGCCAGCGGGACGTCAGCCCAGGTCAGGTTCATCCGATCGATAGCCACGGCCACGGGGGCGGGGCTGGACAGTTCCATATAGGGCACCACGCCGGTCATGACGGCGGCCACGGCCATATAGATCAGTGTACAGATGAACAGGGCGCCGAGAATGCCGACCGGCACGTCCCGCGACGGGTTCTTGGCCTCGGCGGCGGCGGTCGAGACCGCTTCAAACCCGACATAGGCGAAGAAGATGATCGCCGCACCGCGGAACACCCCATCGACGCCGTAGCGGCCGGGCTCGGCAGGGTCCGCAGGCGGGATGAAGGGCACCCAGTTGTCCGGGTTCACATAGGTGATGCCTACAGCGATGAACGTCAGCAGCACGATGATCTTGATGACCACGATGATGTTGTTGACGTTCGCCGATTCACTGACGCCCAGCACCAGCAGGGCGCAGACGGCGGCGATGCCGACGGCCGCGACCAGGTTGAAGGTGCCGGTCGCCTGCAGCGCGGTGCCGCCGTCCCCACGGACCGCCTCGATCATCGGGGTGGCCCAGCGGGCACCCTCTTGTCCGGCATAGGTCAATGAGGGGAAGAGGTTATCGGCCAGGCCGAAGTCGCCCATGATCGAGACGACATAGCCGGACCACCCGACTGCGACCGTGGAAGCGGCGATGCCGTACTCCAGCACCAGCAGCCAGCCCATGATCCAGGCGAAGACTTCGCCCAAGGTTCCGTAAGCGTAGGTATAGGCCGAGCCGGAAACCGGCATCGTTGATGCCAGCTCTGCGTAGCAAAGCCCGGCAAGGGCGCAGGCAATGCCCGCCGCCACAAAGCTGAGCATGATGGCGGGACCAGCATAGTCGGCCGCGACCTGGCCGGTCAGAACGAAGATGCCAGCACCGATGATGGCACCGACGCCGAGACTCATAAGGTTGATGGGACCCAGGGACCGCTTCAGCTCGCTCTTGGCGGCTTCATTCTGAATCTGGGCAATCGATTTCTTCAGGAACAGGCGGTTGCCGCCTCCCGAAACAGGGGGTGTACTCATGTTTGGATGTCGCCTCCAGCGGGCGGTCCGAAGGGGCCGCCACCGCTCCGGGCCGGAAGCTAGATCGGCCCCGGTCTTCACGCAATCGTCATCTTGAGGGTCGGTGAGAGTTATTTGGTAACGCCAAGGTCAGCGCCTGCGGGGTTGATTCAAGGGGGGGGCGCCTTCAAGGTCGCCCCAACGGTAACCAAACAGCGTCGGGGCCGTGTCGGTCACCGGCGCGGGGGAGTATTTCATGGTCGCGTCTTCGCCCGCCGGTCAGGCGCAATGGTCGTCCAAGGCCGCCTTCATTCTTGCAGCGACGGGGTCTGCCGTCGGTCTCGGCAACCTCTGGCGCTTTCCGACCGAGGCGGGGACGAATGGCGGCGGCGCCTTTGTGCTGCTGTACATCCTGTGCGTCGTCCTGATCGCCCTGCCGCTGCTGCTTGCTGAAAGCCTGATCGGTCGCCACGGTCAGCGTTCGACCATCGGCAGCGCCGTCCACCTGGCGCGCCAGTCGGGGGCCAGCCCGGCCTGGAGCCTGCTGGCCATCGTCGGCCTGATCGCCAACACCGCCATCCTGACCTTCTACGGCGTTGTCGCCGGCTGGGTGATCTATTTCGTCGGGACGAGCGCGGCCGATCTGGCCGGCGCCATCGGAGCGGGGGACCCGCTGCGGGGCGCCTATGCCGAACAGTCAGTCGCGCAGATTCAGGAGATGATGCCGGCCCTGTTCGCCAACCCCGTTCTCCTGGTTGGGCTCCAGCTCGCCTTTGTGGTCCTGACGGTCTGGATCGTCGCCCGGGGCGTCAAGGGCGGCATCGAGGCGGCCGCGACCTGGCTGATGCCCGCCTTCTTCTTCCTGTTGATCGGCATTACCGTCTATGCCGCCATCATCGGCGACTTCGCTGCAGCCCTGACCTTCCTGTTCACGCCCGACTTTGAGCGAGCCTTGCAGCCGGGCGTGCTGAGCGCGGCGCTTGGCCAGGCCTTTTTCTCGCTGAGCCTCGGCGGCGGCGCCATGATCGCCTATGGCGCCTATGCTTCGCGCGAGACCAACCTCGGCCAGACCTCGGGCATGATCGCCTTCGCCGATACCGGCGTGGCCATTATCGCTGGTCTCGCCATCTTCCCGATCGTCTTCTTCGTCGGGATGGAGCCGAATGCCGGCCCGACCCTGATGTTCCAGACCCTGCCGGCCGCCTTCAACGCCATGCCGGGCGGCGCCATCGTCGGTCTGGCCTTCTTCGTCCTGGCCCTGTTTGCGGCGCTGACGTCCTCGGTGTCGCTGCTCGAGATCTCGGTCGGCTGGGTGATCGAGAAGTTCGGCGTCGGGCGTGCCAAGGCCGCCATCGGCATCGGCGTGCTGGTGTTTCTGGTCGGTCTGCTGTCGGCCCTCTCGTTCAATGTGCTGGCCGACCAACGCCCCATTCCCTTCATTCCGGGATTTGAGAACGCGACCTGGTTCGACGCCATCGATGGGGTCACCGGAAAGCTGCTGCTGCCGCTGTCGGGCCTGATCACAGCCATCTTCATTGGCTGGGTCGCGGACCGCAAACTGGTCAACGCCGAGACCGGCCTGAAGGGCGGCGGCCTGGGCGCCTGGCGCTTCCTGATCGCCTGGGTGTGTCCCCTGGCGGTGACGGCCATTCTGGTGCTGGGCCTGTTCCCGCAACTGCTGGGCTGACGTTGGAGTAGCCGGACGCCGTGACGACCACGCCTGGCCGCCCTGCGGCGTCCGACCTGCCCATCCATGAGGTTCTGGACCGCCTGATCGCGGCGGTCCGGGACCATCCGGCCGTGGTGCTGGGCGCGCCCCCCGGGGCGGGCAAGACCACGGGTGTGCCGCTGGCCCTGCTGGACAGCGACATCGGACGCGCCGGCACGATCCTTGTACTCGAACCGCGTCGTCTGGCCGCCCGGGCCGCCGCAGAGCGCATGGCCGAGCTGCGGGGCGAGCCGGTGGGCGAGACCGTCGGCTATCGCACCCGCCTGCAGAGCCGCGTCGGGCCCAAGACCCGGATCGAGGTGATCACCGAGGGCATCTTCACCCGCCGGATCAGCGCCGATCCGGGGCTGGAGGGCGTGGCCGCCGTCCTGTTCGACGAGTTTCACGAGCGCAGCCTCGATGCCGATCTGGGGCTGGCGCTGGCCCGCCAGACGCAGGAGCTGCTGCGTCCTGACCTGAAGCTGGTGGTCATGTCGGCGACGCTGAATGTGGCGTCGATGGTGCGGGTGCTGGACGGTCCTCCGGTGATCGAGGCCGAGGGGCGGGCCTTTCCGGTCGAGACTGTCCATCTGGGCAGCACTCCGTCGGAACGGCTGGAAGCGGCGGTGGCCCGCGCCGTGCGCCGGGCCTTGGGCGAGACGGGCGGATCCGTGCTGGTCTTCCTGCCCGGCCAGTCGGAAATCCACCGGGCCGGGCGGGCGCTGGCCGAGGCGTCCCTGCCAGCGAATGTCGAGGTCGTCAGCCTGTACGGCGGGCTGGAGCGCTCGGCGCAAGACCGGGCCCTGTCCGCGCCACCGCCCGGTCAACGCCGCGTGATCCTCGCCTCGGCCGTGGCCGAGACCAGCCTGACCCTGCCGGGGATCACGGCGGTGGTCGACAGCGGCCTGTCGCGGGTGCCGCGCTTTGATCCAGCCAGCGGACTGACGCGACTGGCGACCGTGCGGGTCAGCCGCGCCTCGGCCGATCAGCGTCGAGGCCGGGCGGGGCGTGTGGGGCCGGGCACCTGCTATCGCCTGTGGGACGAGGAGCAGAGCCGGGGCCTGATCCCGGAACAGCCCGCCGAAATCCTTGAGGCCGACCTGACCGGTCTGGCGCTGGATCTGGCCCGGTGGGGCGCGCGGTCGGCCGAAGGGCTGGCCCTGATCGACCCGCCGCCCGCCGGAGCCTTTGCCGAGGCGCGGGCGGTGCTCACCCGGCTGGGGGCGCTGGATGAGCGGGGCGATCTGACCCCGCATGGGCGGCGGATGGCCGAGCTGCCGATGAGCCCGCGGCTGGCGCATATGGTGGCGGTGGCTTCGGACCGGGGGGATGCCCTGACGGGTGCGCGGATCGCCGCCATTCTGGGGGAGCCCGGTCTGGGCGGAAGCTCAACCGATCTGCGCGACCGGCTGGAGGCGCTGGAACGCGACCGATCCCCCCGCGCCCGCGATGCGCTGAGGCTGGCCGACCGCTGGGCGCGGCTGGCGGGCGGCGGAAAGGGGGGCGAGGTTGATGCTGGCCTTCTGGTCGTCGAGGCCTTTCCCGAGCGGGTGGCGCGGGCGCGCGGCAAACCGGGCGAGGTGCGGTTGGCCTCGGGCCGGGGCGCCTTTCTGGAGCCGACCGATGCGCTGGCTGGGTCCCCCTGGCTGGCGGTGGCGGAGCTGAGCGGCGGGATCAGCGGCGACCGCATCCGTCTGGCCTGTCCGGTGGAAATCGCGGCGCTGGGCCACCGGATGATCGAGGAGGAGCGGATGGTCCGCACCCCGTCCGGCCGGATGGAGGTGCGCCGCCTCAAGCGGATCGGCGAACTGGTGGTCGAGGAGGTGTCGCTGGGTGCCCCCGACAAGGCGCAGATCGCGGACCTGCTGAAGGGCGAGATCGAGCGGGACGGCCTCAAGGGCCTGCGCTGGGGCGAGCGGGCCTCGGCGCTGCGGGCGCGGCTGGCCTTTCTGCGGGGGCTGGATGACGGCTGGCCGGATGTGTCGGATGAGGGGCTGCTGGCCGCGCGCGAGGTGTGGCTGTGGCCGCTGCTGGCCAGCGTGCAGGGGCTGGAAGGCATTGCGGATGGCGCGTTGGAAACAGGTCTGCGGACGCTGATCCCGTGGGACCGACAGCGCGACCTTGACCGGCTGGCCCCCGCGCGCCTCGAGACGCCGCTGGGCTCGACCGCCATCGACTATGCCGCCGAGGGCGGACCTCGCGTCGATATCCGCGTGCAGGAGCTGTTCGGGGTCAAGGCTCACCCGACGGTCGGGGAGGGCCGGGTGCCGCTGACCCTGGCCCTGTTATCACCCGCGCGGCGACCGGTGCAGGTGACGAAGGACCTGCCCGGCTTCTGGAAGGGCTCATGGGCCGCCGTGCGCGCCGAGATGCGGGGTCGCTATCCCCGCCACCCCTGGCCCGAAGACCCCGCCGCCGCCCAACCCACGACCCGGGTCAAGCCGAGGGGGACCTAGCGGTCCTCCGTCGCGGCATAGGCCATGATGCCGGTGGCGACGGCGAGGTTCAGGCTGTCGGCGCGGCCGCGCATCGGGATTTTGACATTGACGTCACAGGCGGCGGCGAGGGCGTCGGTCAGGCCGGCCTGTTCATTGCCCATCAGCACCAGATTGGGCCGGGTGAAGTGGGCCGATCCCGGCGCTTCGGTGGCGTCCAGCCGGGTGCCGATGACGCTGCCGGGCCAGGACTTGCGCCATTCGAGGAAGGCCTCGGGCGTGGTCCGCGTCAGGGTCACGGCGAACACCGACCCCATGGTGGCCCGCACGGCCTCGACGGAATAGGGATCGACGCAGTCGCCGATCAGGATGACGCCGCCACAACCGGCCGCATCGGCGGTGCGGATGATGGTGCCGAGATTGCCGGGGTCGCGGACCTGTTCCAGCGCGATCCAGGCCGGGGCCGAGGTCGGGTCGATGTCATCCAGCGCCGTATAGACCTGATCGAAGACGGCCAGCACGGTCTGGGGATTATCGCGGCGGCTGATCTTTTCGAGGATCGGGTGGGTGACGACGACGATCTCGCCGCCGGCGGCCTCGGTCGCGGCGCGGGCCCGGTCGAGCAGGGCGTGGGGTCGTGCCTCCATCCCCTCCATCAGCAGGCGGGGGGTGCGCCCCATATCAAGGGCTTCGCCGATGAACTTCAGGCCTTCCGACAGGAACTGGCCGGTGAACTCGCGCTCCTTGCGCATATGCAGGGCACGGACCGACTTGACGGTGTCATTGGTCAGGGAGGTGATCAGGCGCTCGGTCATGTCGCGGACCACCGGGAAAAGAAACTGAGACCGATGGCGCGGCCGTTCTCGCCGGTTTCGGCCAGCGCCAGCTCGCCCCAGTCGATGCGGCCATCGCGTCCGGCCGTCGCCTGATCCATCAGATGGGCCAGAGACAGCCCCGAAATGCGCGCGGCATAGGCATTGAGCAGCAGGAAGTCGGCCTGCGGCTCCAGAATAGCAGCGCAATCCGCCAGCAGGCCCGGCAGGTCCTCGAACAGGCGCCAGACCTCACCGGTCGGGCCGCGTCCGTATTTCGGCGGGTCGAGGATGATCCCGTCATAGAGCGAGCCGCGCTTGCGCTCGCGGGCCACATAGCGGCGGGCGTCCTCGACGATCCAGCGGATCGGCCGGTCGGCAAGGCCCGACAGCTCGGCATTCTCGCGCGCCCAGGCGACCGATTTTTTCGAGGCATCGACGTGGGTGACCTCGGCCCCGGCGGCCGAACAGACCAGCGAGGCGACGCCGGTATAACCGAACAGGTTCAGGATGCGGGTCGGGCGGTTGCGGGCGCGGATCCGCTGGTCCAGCCACTCCCAGTTGGCGGCCTGCTCCGGGAAGAAGGCGAGGTGGCGAAAGGGGGTGAAGCGGGCGGTGAACCGGGTCTCGCCCCAGCCGAGCGAAAATGCATCGACAGATTTCGCGGCAAAGCGCCAGCGACCGTCGTCATCCTCGTCCTGCGGATCGAAGACCGCATCGGCCCGGTCAAAGGCCGAGGCATCGCGCGGCTCCCACACGCACTGGGGCTCTGGCCGGACGACGGTATAGCGCCCGTAGCGCTCCAGCTTGCGGCCATGTCCGGAGTCGAGCAGGGCATAGTCGGCCCAGTCGCGCGTCATCAGGACATCAGGGTGGGGGGACAGTCTCGAGGCCATGGGGGCTGGTTAAGCGCACCGGCGGCCCTGCGTCCAGCGGCGCGGCATCGGTTTCGGGCGTGAGGTCGGGCTCGGGGTCCGGTCGATGGCGGGTCTTGTCCCAGGCGAAGGGCTGGGTCACCAGCCGCCAGGCGGCATGGGCAAAGGCCAGGCTGAGCAGGGACCAGTAGGCCGGCGCCTGGATGATATCGATCAGGCTGTAGGGGATCCCGGCACGTTTAGCCCCGACAAAGGCCGAGACCCAGGCCATGCCCGCGCCGAGCATCAGGACACTGACCGCAGGAATCGGGGTCGAAGGCGTGATGCCCGCAACCGCCGCCACCAGAACCGAGGCCACGACCCAGGCGACCGAGGGGGCATGCACGGCCGCCGAGGCCAGCGACACGCCGAGGGTCATGACCAGGGCCAGCAGCCCGCGCGGGCCCAGCGACAGGGGCTGGCGCGTGTGCACGCCCCAAGTCTGCATATAGCCCTTCATCCATCTGTTGCGCTGGGGCAGCCAGGCGTGCAGGCCTCCCGGCGGTGTCTCCCACGTCGGACGCGTCAGGACGCCCAGGCGATAGCCGGCGCGCCACAGGCGAAAGCCGAGGTCGGCATCCTCGGTGACGTTCCAGGCGTCCCAGCCGCCCACCTGTTTCAGGATGTCGACGCGGAAGTGGTTGCTGGTGCCGCCCAGCGGAAAGGGCAGGCCCAGCCGGGTCATGCCGGGCAGGACCACTTCGAACAGGGCGGCATATTCGACGGCAAAATGCCGGTCGAGAAAGGGGGAGGCCTCTGGACTGCGGGCGCGTCGACGAATGCGCAGGGGGGCCTGAAGACAGGCGAGGGTGCCGGTCGTGTCGTGCGCAAAGCGGGCCGCGGCCTCGCGCAACTGCAGGGGGTCGGGGTGGTCCTCGGCGTCATAGACGGTGATCAGCCGGCCGGTCGCCCGGGCCAGGGCATGGTTCAGGGCACGCGGCTTGGTGCGCGGCTCCCCCGGCGGAACGATCAGGATCGACAGCCAGTCGGGTCGGTCGGCAGCATAGGCGGCCTCGATCGTGGCGTGATCATGGGCCTCGAGCGCCAGAAAGCCTTCCAGCCGTTCGGCGGGATAGTCGAGCGCCGACAGATGCTGCACGAGCTGGGGCATGACCTCGGCCTCGTCATGGAGGGCGGCGACCACCGTATAGCGGGGCAGGGGCCCGGGACCGGGCGCGGGACACGGGGGCCGCCTCGAGGTGAGGATCAGGGCAAGGCGCCACAGGGCGCAGATCAGAAAGCCTGCGGGAACCACGACGGACACTGTGGTCTGAAAGCCGGCAGGATCGCGCCAGGCCCAGGCCGCCAGCCCTGTGCCCAAAGCGACCAGTCCAAGCCCCTGACCCCAGGTGAGGGATCGTCGCGCAGCGCTCAGCGCGCGAGCCGGGCCGAAATCTGCGCCCGGACCGGTTCGCTGCTCCTCGGTTGCATGGGCGTCCATGTTCCCTCCCCGGTATACGGGTAAACCATCCTGATCTCTCTGGACAAGCCGGAGGGCGCGACCGGACCGCGAACTGGCGCCCGGCGACAAGAGTCAGTATGGCTGGCCGCAACCGCATGGAGGACAGGTTTGCCTGCGACAGCCCCCCGTTCAAAGTCCCGGCGCAAACCCAAGGGCGAGGGGCATTTCCGGCGCGAGGAAATCCTGACCGCCGCCGAGGGTATCTTTGTCGATCACGGCTATGAGGGCGCGACGATCCGCAAAATCGCCGATGCGGTCGGCCTGTCGTCGACCGCCCTCTACATGCACTTCCCCGACAAGGCCGCGATCCTGCATGAGATCTGCAAGGAGGCGTTTCAGGCCCTAACGCGGGCCCAGGCGGTCATCATGGAGGCGGACCTGCCGCCCGAGCAGCGCCTCAGGCGGCTGATCGAGTCCTACATCGCCTTCGGCTTTGATAATCCGAATGCCTATCGCTTGATCTATCTGACGCGTCCGCAGGAGGCCGAGGGGGCCAAGTCCGCCGCGCAGGAAGTGGGCATCGGCCTGTTCCGGGCTTTTGAGACGGTGGTCCGCGAAGTCGATGCCGCCGGGCGGCTGAAGGTCCCGCCGCGCACCGCAGCCCAGGTGATCTGGGCCGGGGGGCACGGTGTTGTGTCGTTGCTGATTACCAAACCCTATTTCGACTGGGTCGAGCGGGAGGCGCTGGTCAAGGCCATGCTGGATACCGTGTTCGACGGCCTGATCCGCGCGTGACACGGGCGACCGCGCCGGTTGTCGCGACGGTCCTGCTGCTGGCGGGGTGCGGGGCATCGTTCAACGAGCCCGAGGGAGACGCCCTGCGCGTCCTGTCGCTGGATCAGTGCGCGGACCAGTATGTGATGGCGCTGGGCCAGGGGCATGAACTGGCCCTGTCGCCGCGCGCGGACGATCCGGACTCGTGGCTGAGACCCGAGGCCGCCGGGCACCAGATACTGCGGCCGACGCTGGAGTCGGTGGTCGCCTACTCGCCCGATGTCGTCGTGCGTTACTGGGGCGGGGATGCCCGGCTGCTGGCCCAGCTGGAACGGCAGGGGGTGACGGTCGTGACGATCGCCGATGCCGCCGACTTCGCTTCGGTCGAGCAGAGCATCGCGGAGGTGGCGCAAGCTCTGGACCGTGGGGCGGAGGGGCAGGCCCTGATCGGCAAGATGCGGACGCCCCTGAAAGACGGGGCGCCGCCGGACGGGGCGCGGCCTCTGACCGCTCTCTATCTGACGGCCGGGGGGTTCACGAGTGGCTCCGGCACCCTGATCGATGCCAGCCTGAAGGCTGCGGGGCTTGAGAATGCTGCAGGGCACGCGGGCTTCGGCGCGGTCCGGGTTGAGCGGCTGGCCGTGGAGCCCCCCGAACGGTTCGCGCTTGGCTTCTATGACCAGACTCGCGCTGACCGCCGGGGTCCGGGGCGGCATCCACTGGTGAGGCGCCTTGTCGAGGACCGCCCGAACGTCCGGCTGCCGGCCGCCATGCTGACCTGTCCCGCCTGGTTCATGGCCGAAGCCGTGCCGATGCTGGCCGAGCTGCGGGACGCGCCATGACCGTGGCGCGGATCAATCTGATGCTGGGGATGTCGCTGGTGGTCGCCCTGGTCGCGGCGCTGACGCTGGGCGAGGCCGGGCTGGGCGGAGTGCAGTATGTGCAGGCCTTCAGCGACCCCCGGTCGGGTCCGGGGCTGATCCTGTGGCAGGTGCGGGCGCCGCGGGCGGTCTGTGCCGTGGCGGTCGGGGCGGCCCTGGGCCTGTCGGGGGCGCTGATGCAGGGGCTGTTGCGCAATCCGCTGGCCGAGCCCGGCGTGCTGGGCGTGTCGGCCACTGCCAGTCTGGGCGGGGCGCTGGTGCTGGTCGCGGGGGCGGGAATGGTCACCGGGGCCGTCGAGCTGGCCGCCATGGCCGGCGCCGGCATCGGGGCGGCGGCGCTGGTCGCCTTTGCCGCGCGCATCCGGGCGCCCGAGGCGCTGATCCTGTTCGGGGTGGCCCTGTCCAGTTTCGCCGGGGCCGCGACCGCGCTGATCTTCAACCTGTCGCCGTCGCCGATCGCGACCGCCGAGGTCATGGCCTGGCTTCTGGGGTCGGTGCAGAACCGGGGCTGGGCCGACGTGCTGTGGGTTTCTGCCGCGCTGGTGCCAGCAGGTATCCTGGCAGGCCTCAGCGCGCCGGGTCTGAAGGCCCTGTCGCTGGGCGACGAGACGGCGCGGACCCTGGGCCTGCCGCTGGATCGGTTGAGGCTGCTGGCCCTGATCGCCGCCAGTCTGGCCGCAGGAGCGGCCGTGGCGACCGCAGGAGTGATCGGCTTTGTCGGTCTGGTGGCGCCGCATCTGGTGCGGGCGTCGGTGCGCGCCGATCCGGAGCGGGTCCTGATGCCGTCGGCGCTGGCCGGAGGGCTGATCCTGGTCGTGGCCGACCTGATGACGCGCATCACCCCGACGGATCAGGAACTCAAGCTGGGGGTGTTCACGGCCCTGGTTGGCGCGCCCCTGTTCGCCCTGATCGCCTGGCGCGCCGCCCGCGCTTGGAGGGGCTGAGTATGAGCGCGACACCTCGCCTGAAGATCGAAGGCCTGAGCCTGTCGCGCGGCACGCAGTCGGTGGTGCGCGACGTCAGCCTCTCGGTGATGCCGGGTGAACTGGTGGCGCTGGTGGGGCCGAACGGCGCCGGCAAGACCAGTTTGATCCAGGCGGTCTGCGGCCTGCTGAAGCCGGATTGCGGGCGGGTCCAACTCGATGGCGCGGACCTCTCGACCCTCGGCCCCCGCGAGCGGGCCAGGGCGCTGGCCTATCTGCCGCAGGACGGGACCGTCGCCTGGAACCTGCCGGCGATCGAGGTCGTGGCGCTGGGGTCGGGGTTCCTGCAGACCGACGGTGCCCACGTCCAGGCTATGGCGGCGCTGGAGGAGGTCGAGGCCGCAGCGTTGGCCGATCGTGGCGTAGCGGAATTGTCCGGTGGCGAGCGCGCCCGGGTGCTGCTGGCGCGGGTGCTGGCCTCGGAGGCCGGAATGATCCTCGCGGATGAACCGGTCGCCGGTCTCGATCCGGAGGGTCAGTTGCTGGTTCTGGAAAGGCTGAAGGCACGGGCCGGTGCGGGCCAGACTGTGGTGGCCAGTCTGCACGACCTGTCGCTGGCGGCGCGCTTCGCCGACCGGGTGATCGTCATGGATCAGGGCGAGGTCCGTGCTGACGGTTCTCCCGCGGGGGCGCTCGACACCGCCGTCCTGCGCGACGTGTTCGGCCTCGGCGGTCGCTGGCTGGACAGCGAGGACGGCCCTGTCCTGACCCTGGCTCGCCTCTAGGTTCTGAACTCATAAAGCTTGCGGCGGATCGATCTCGCTGATTCAAGGATTC
>NZ_DDOD01000014.1:0-11470 GCF_002341485.1 Brevundimonas sp. UBA2503
AAGATTCCCCACTGCTGCCTCCCGTAGGAGTTTGGGCCGTGTCTCAGTCCCAATGTGGCTGGTCATCCTCTCAGACCAGCTACTGATCGTAGCCTTGGTAGTCCATTACACTACCAACTAGCTAATCAGACGCGGGCCGCTCTAAAGGCGATAAATCTTTCCCCCGAAGGGCACATTCGGTATTAGACCCAGTTTCCCGGGCTTATTCCGAACCTAAAGGCACGTTCCCACGTGTTACTCACCCGTCCGCCACTAACTCCGAAGAGTCCGTTCGACTTGCATGTGTTAGGCCTGCCGCCAGCGTTCGCTCTGAGCCAGGATCAAACTCTCAGGTTGAGTTGACTTCTGACCTAAGCATTTCGGACCGAAATCCGATTTGGCTTTAGTTCTACGTATTCTTGACGAGATCCCACGTTCACCGATCCGAAGACCGGTTACATGGTATGTCTTTTCAAAAAGACCGCAGATGTCAGTGTCGACAATCGATTCCGAAGAACCGATCTTAGAACACCGCCGCCTGCGTTTCTCTTTCCAGATCAACGATTTCAAAGACCGTGAGCCACCGGAGCGGCCCGACCGTTTAGCGCCCGGTTGCGGCGGAGGCGGCGATGTAGTCGCCTCGGTGGTTGGTGTCAAGCGCTCCGAAGAGAACTTTTTCACCGGCCCGCCGTCAGAACCTCGAGAGGCCCGTGGGCGGCGGGAGCGGCGTCTCTAGAGAGGTGCCATTCCCGTGTCAACCGAACTTTCGGAGCTTTTTTCCGGCTGTTTCAACCCGTTCGGGGTGATCCGGCCGCAAAGCGCCAGAGGGAGATGCAAACACCTCCCCGAGGCAGTCCGACGATTCGATCGAAGGCGCGGAACCTAACCGAAGACTGTGAAGGAAGCAAGAACCAGAAGCTCTTTATTTCCACCTGGATTGCTGTGCGCCGTGGCGCCCCGCGTTCCGTCGTCGGCCCGTTTCCGAGCGAGGCGGCGATATACGAGGCGCCCCTTCAGACTGCAACCCCGAAACCGCCTTTCGTGACGAATTTCTGAAAGAGTCGGGATCGCCGAATTCAGGCATCTTTCGGGCCCGCGGCGGCTCAGCCCGCCGCTATATAGGTCCTGAGGCTTTCGGCCTCGCGCGTGGCTTCCTCGATCTGGCACTTCACGACATCACCGATCGAGATGACCCCGATCAGCCGCTTGTCCCGCAGCACGGGCAAATGCCGGATCCGGCGGTCGGTCATCCGACTCATAAGCATGGCCACGGTGTCGGTCGGCTCGGCGAACACCACGTCGCGTGTCATATAGATGGATACAGCCTCGGACAGGGCGTCCGGGCCCGATGCGGAAACAGCGCGCACCACATCCCGTTCAGACAGCACGCCCACGACCCGGTCGCTGTCGCAAACCATCACTGCGCCGATCTTTCGGGCCTGCATTTCACGGCAGGCCTCGACCAGGGTCTGGGCCGGCGACACCGAGAAGACAGCGTCGCCCTTGTCCTTGAGAATCTCGGTGACAAGCATACGGCGTTCCTCCCTCATGAGACTGAACGGCCGCGGACCGGGCCGCTCGTAGCCACAGGATCGCTCAGTCGCCGCCCGGACGCAAATCGGGCGCGATTCGCAAACGCCTCAGCCGAACAGGGGCGCCCATTTGCGCGACCATCGAAATAGGGGGCCGATTGCCAGATATCCGGCGATCATGCCGACAGCGTGGGCTTCCCAGGCGATGCGTGCGCCTTCCGCCCCGGGCGCATAGCCGATCAGCCCGACCACAGCGTTTATGGCGAACAGCACGCCCACCATGGTCAGGGTGCGGCGATCCTTCAGGGGCTTGGGGCCCGCCCAGGACGGCCGCCCCATCAGGCGGATGGCCGCGCCCAGCAGGCCGGACACCGCACCTGACGCCCCCACCATCGGATCACTGCTCCCCAGATGCAGCAGGCCATATCCCAGTGAGGCAATGATCCCGCACCCTATATAGGAGAGGGCGAACACCCCTGCCCCGCGCCATCCCGGCAGCATCCGCGCCACGGGCGGGGCAAAACACAGGGAGGTCACCGCATTCAGGGCCGCATGGGTCCAACTGCCGTGCAGCAGCATGGCTGTGACAATCCCCGGCCAGCCGAGCGTCCGCCCGAGGTCGACGGGATAGAAGGCCCAGGTCATGCCCATGTCGGGCAGGCGTATCTGCAACCAGAATAGCACCGGCATCGACACCGCCAGCACGAGGGCGGCCGGAGGCACCTTTACAATCGGCTCGCGGGTAGGCGGCAGCGGCGCTGCCGGGCCGGTTCCCCAAGGTTGGCTGTTCATGTCCCTGAGATGCGCATGCCCGCTGTCGATCTCAAGCGCTTCTTAATAACCCTGCTCCATTTTGGCACGGGGCTTGCTGTGTCTGCCCCGGAATGAAGACAGCGCGGGAGCGCCCTATGCGACTGAAACTGGCGGCTGCGGCTGCAGCGACACTTCTGGCCCTTCCGGTTGCGGCCCAGGCCCAATCCGCCGGAGGCTCCTCCACGGCCCCCTTCCAGGCAGGCTATGGCGCGGCGCGCTATACGACAGCCCGGCCCCAGACCGGCTCGACCCGCGACCAGAACGGCAATCGCCTGATCGTCAACGGCCTGATCCAGACCGGCGCCTCGTCCTATTCGCGGACCAGCGGTGGCGTCTCCAGCTGGGGAAACTGGGCAAATGGCGAGGGCAGCGGCCGCACGACCATCGGCGGCGCGACGGCTATCGGCAACAATCTGAATGTCGTCGTCCAGGGCAACTGGAACACCGTCATCGTCAACTCGACCCAGACCAATACGGGCAACATCAACGCCGGTACGGCGCTGAACGGAACGATTGACCTGCCATGAGCCCCTCCCCGATCTCTCGCTGGCTGAAACCGGGCGCTGCTGCCTGCGCCGCCGCCATGCTGTCCGGCTGTATTGCCCCTGTCGCCAGCAATGCCGGTCTCTATGCCACGCCGATCGGCAATGCGCCCGTGACGGCCAACCCGACCCCCTATTCCACCGCCCTGTTCTGTCTGGCGGACTATGCGCGGACCTATGGCCTGCCCTCGCCCCGCATCGCCGTGGGTCAGATCGCCGACTATACAGGCACCATCTCGCCGGATGGCGGCCGCCAGATCACCGGCGGCGCCTCGCTGATGGCCACCTCGGCCCTGGCCAAGTCGGGCGCGATCATGGTCGAGCGGTTCGACACCTCGGTGTCCGAGCTGGAACTACGCTACGCCAACAACAAGCTGATCGGCGACGAAGGCACGGGCGACCCCGCTGACCCCGGCTACCGCCGCATCATCGCCGGCCAGGTCCCGGGCTCGGACTTCTATATCGTCGGTGGCATCACCGAGGTGAACTACAACATCCGCTCAGCGGGCTGGGACTTTGGCGGCGGACAGGCCGATACCGAAACTCCGTTTTCCGGCGTCTTCCAGGGCCGCATGTATGTGATGAACGTCGCCCTGGACCTGCGTCTGGTGCAGACGACCTCGCTCGAGATCGTCGATGTGGTCTCGTATCAGAAGCAGATCATCGGTCGGGAAATCTCGGCCGGGGTGTTCGACTTCCTGAACGGCAACATCTTTGACATCTCCGCCGGCGAAGGCGGGTTCGAGCCGGTCCAGCTGGCCGTTCGCTCGCTGGTCGAGCGCGCCGTCATCGAATTCATGGCCAATCTGTACGGCGCTCCCGGCCCGGAAATCTGCCTCGATACGCAGAACGAGTTGCTGCGCGACACCTATGGCCCGACCGGCAACTACTACCCCGCCTATCCCAATACGGAGACGAACAATGGCCAGACTCGTGCCGATCCGTCTCGCTGGCATGATCGCCGCGACGGTGATGTGCGCCGCAGTCGCTACTGAGGCTGCCGCGCAGGATCAGGACCCGTCGATTGTCCTGAACGAACAGATGCAGTTCGGCGACGTATTCGCCGAGCAGACGCTGGACGTGGTCGATTCGTCGGAGCAGGTGACCGTCAGCAATTCCGCGACCGGCAACAGCCTGGCGGGCGGCGTTGAGGGCGGCGACATGACTGTCACCTCGACCCAGTCGATGCAGGGCAACGTGCGCGCCGACACCACCTTTGTACTGGGCGGCGACACCGAGGGCGTGGTCAGCGGTGTCACCCAGGCCAATGGCAACTATCTGGGCCTCAGCGCTTCTGACGCCAATCTGACGGTCGATTCGGCCCAGACGGTCAGCGACGTCGAGATCGTCGCCACTTCGACGATGGCCGAAGGCAATGAGCGCCTGCTGGGCGGGGCCTATATCGACGCCTCGGCCATTGGCAACACCGTGGCCCTCGGCGGCGAACGCAGCTATTTCGAGGGCACCGCCGTGCAGTGGTCGGACGCCAACATCCGCGCCTCCAACTATGCCGCGACCCAGTATATCCCGGCGGAGGCCGAGTTCACGGCCCAGGCTGTCGCCAATGTGGTGTCCGTCACCGGCACCTCTGTCACCGGTCAGAACATGACCATCGACCAGCGCTCGACCGGCGGCATCATCGATTCCGGCGTCAGCGCCAATGCGGGCAATTCCTGGGATCTGGCCGGCCGCGCCAATGCCGGGGCCAATCGCGTGGTCCTGTCCAATCAGGGCGGATCGGTGGTCGCCACCACCCGTCAGGACAATTCCAGCCAGATCCAGTCCCAGTCCATCGTCACCTCCTACGATTACGGCGCGGTCAATTCCTATGCGCGCGGCGTGGCCAATGAGGTCTCGGTCGGCAACAACGACATCTATGTCGAGATCGACAACACCCAGATCAACACGGGCGGCGTGGCAGTCAACGCCCAGGTCTCGGGCACCCAGGGCTATGACGCCTATGTCGGGGCCGATGCGGCGGGCAATGTCGTGACCGGCTTCGCCTGTGCCGACTGCGCGGGCTACATCGACGCCACGAACAATCAGGCCAACAGCGGCAATGTCAGCGCCACGGCCCAGACCACGATCAACGGCACGAACCGCGCCGTGATCACGGGCACCAATGCCGTCGGCAACGCTGCGACCTTCTATGTTTCGCGCAGCGGAAATTAACTCTCGTTAATAAACGCGCTCCGGTCGTTCAAACCCCCGCCTCCCTCCGCTAGGGTGATCCAGACGGCCTGATGTTCGGGCCTCTCGATCCCGCACGCCCGGTTTCCGTCAGGACGCTGCGCGCGCCCAACGGAGTTGTACCGATGCGTTCTCCCCGCCGCCTTCTGCTTGTTGCCGCCTCCAGCCTGGCGGTGATCGCCGGTGCAGGCCTGCCGTCCCTGGTCCAGGCCCAGGATGCCGCCGCCGTCTCGGCCAACGCCATGCGCCCCTCCGATCCGTGGGCCCATGAGATCAGCGACATCCCGGCCGATAGCGCCGTCCGCTTCGGCCAGCTGCCCAACGGCCTGCGCTATGCCATCGTGCGCAACACCACCCCGCCGGGACAGGCCTCTCTGCGCGTCCGCATCGACGCCGGCTCGCTGATGGAGAATGACGACCAGCTGGGTCTGGCCCACTTCATCGAGCACATGGCCTTCAACGGCTCGACCAACATCCCCGAGGGCGAGCTGACCCGGACCCTCGAGCGTCTGGGCCTGGCCTTCGGCGCCGACACCAACGCCTCCACCGGCTTTGACGAGACCGTCTACAAGCTGGACCTGCCCCAGACCGACGAGGAAACCGTCGACACCTCGCTGATGATCCTGCGTGACATGCTCGGTAATGCCACCCTGTCGGCCGACGCCATCGACCGCGAGCGCGGCATCGTCCTGTCGGAAGAGCGCACGCGCGCCGGGCCGGGCCTGCGCTCGGTCATCGCCCAGCTCGACTTCTTCCTGAAGGACCAGCTGGTCCCAGACCGTCTGCCGATCGGCTCGACCTCGGTGCTGGCCAACGCGCCGCGAGAGCGTTTCGTCGAGTTCTACAGCGCCTATTACCGCCCGTCGCGCGCCACCGTCATCGCCGTCGGTGACTTCGACGTCGACGTCATGGAAGCCAAGATCATCGCCACCTTCGGCGACTGGCAGAATCCTGCGGCCGACGGCGCCGAGCCGGTGCTGGGTACGGTCCAGCCGCGCAGCCTTGAGGCCGGTTCCTATATCGAGGCCGGCGTCCAGCCCTCGATCCAGATCACCTGGGTCAATCCGCCCGACACCCGCCCCGACACCATGGCCGTCCAGCGTGAGGGTCTGGTCGAGGGCCTTGGCCTGCGCGTGCTGAACCGCCGCCTGCAGCGCCTGGCCCGGGGTGAGAACCCTCCCTTCATCGGCGCCTCGGGCAGCCGTTCGAACCTGTTCGGCTCGGCCGAGGTGGCCACGGTCTCGGCCGTCTACCAGGACGGCAACTGGGACGGCGCGCTTGCCGCCATCGACCAGGAGCAGCGCCGGATCGTCGAGTTCGGCATCACCCAGGAAGAGCTGGACCGCGAGATCACCGAGATCCGCACCGCGCTTGAGGAAAATGTCGCCGGGGCCGCCACGCGCCGCACGCCCAATCTGGCCAACAGCCTCGCCGCCTCGGTCAACAACGATGAGGTCTTCACCGCCCCCGAGACTGACCTGGCCATGTTCGAGGCCATTGTCGCCGATCTGACGCTGGACGAGGTCAATGACGTTCTGAACGGGACCTTCACCGGTCAGGGCCCGCTGATCTTCGTCACCGGCCCGGATGCCATCGAGGGCGGCGACGCGGCCATCCTCGCCGCCTATGAAGCCTCGCAGCAGACCGAGGTCGCAGCCCTTGAGGCCGAGGCCCGGGTCGACTGGCCCTATACCGAGTTCGGCACCCCCGGCACGGTCGCCTCGACCGAGGTCGTCGAGGACATCGGCACCACCTTTGTCACCTTCGACAACGGCGTGCGCCTGACCATCAAGCCGACCGACTTCACCGACGATCAGGTGCTGGTCTCGATCCGCACCGGGACGGGCTTCCTGTCCCTGCCGACCGATGAGCCGACCGCCGCGCTGGCGCTGGGCCAGACCTTCGGCGAGGGCGGCCTTGGCCTGCTGACGGCCGAGCAGCTCGAAACCGTCCTGTCGGGCAAGGTGTATGGTGTCTCCCTGTCGGCGGACGAAGAGTCCTATCGCCTGTCCGGCACGACCCGGCCCGAGGATCTGGACCTGCAGATGCAGGTTCTGACCGCCTATCTGACCGATGCCGGCTGGCGTCCCGAGCCGTTCGAGCGCGCCCGCGGCCAGTTCCGTCTGGTCCTGCCGCAGCTGGATGCGACCACCGGCGGTGTCTTCGCGCGCGACGGATCGGGCCTGCTGCGCTCGGGCGACGCCCGCTGGACCATCCCGACGCTGGAGCAGATCGCCGAATGGTCGATCGATGACCTGCGCACCCTGGTCAGCAGCGACCTGTCGCAGGGTCCTATCGAGGTCATCATCGTCGGCGACGTCGATGTCGATGCGGCCATTCAGTCCGTCGCGGCAACCGTCGGAAGCCTGCCCGCACGCGGCCCCGCCGCCACGCCGTCGGCCGAGGCCCGCACCTCGACCTTCCCGGATGGCACAGCCCAGCCGGTCGAGCTGAAGCACGGCGGCCGCGCCGATCAGGCGCTGGGCTTCGTCGCCTGGCCGACCGGTGACAACTTCAGCAACCCGCGTGAGGCCCGCATGGTCCGCCTGCTGGCCGATGTGCTGCGTCTGCGCCTGATCGACGAACTGCGCGAAGGCCAGGCGGTGACCTATTCCCCGCAGGTCAGCGCCACCGCGTCTGGCACCTTCGAAGGCTACGGCTATATGTCGGCGGCCATCGAGGCCCCGCCCGAGAAGCTGGAAGGCTTCTTCGCCGACGTCGACCAGATCGCCGCCGATCTGGTCGCCAACCCGGTCACCGAGGACGAGTTGGAACGCGCCCGTCGCCCGCGCGTCGAGGCCCTGCGCCGCAGCCAGAACACCAACGGCTTCTGGATGTCCGAGCTTCAGGACGCCCAGACCGATCCGGAGCGCCTGCCGACCCTGCGTTCGGCGCTGAGCGACATGGAGTCGGCCACTCCGGCTGACCTCCAGGCCGTGGCGCGGAAATATCTGGTGCCCTCTGAGGCCTACCGCATCCAGGTGACCCCGCGCGCCCAGGCCGAAGCCGAAGCCTCCACCGAGTAAGAAAAAAGGCCCCGGAGATCGCTCTCCGGGGCCAGTTTCTCTCAGGAGGACCGACAGAGAAGCCAGTCGCCTGTAGTCTGCGATCTCGCACGTGAAGGGGGGCTGAACCCGCCCTTCAGGCTGGCGATCAATAGCCGCGAGACCCGACGCCGCCGTCCAGCATCAGGAACGAGCCCGATATAGCCAGACCTTCGCGCTCGACGATCTCTTCCCGGTATTCGGTATAGGTTTCCTCGCGGTAGAGGGTCAGGATCTTCACCCCTGCGCCATAGCGGCGCAGCAGCGAGCGCTCGTTACAGTCCCGCTCCGGGCGCTGCGGACGGCATTCCATCCGGCTTTCGCGACCGCCGTACCACAGGGCCTCGCCCTTGCGGCAGACGATGGTCTCGCCGTGATCGGAACGGGTCTCGCCTTCATATTCGGAAATGGTGATCTGCAGCCAGCTGCCGGCGAGGCAGCGGTACAGTTCGCCCTCGTAGTCCTCGAAGATCTCGCGATCGCCGCGCACCTGTGAGGCCGGATGGGGCACATTGCGGTCGTCGATACAGACCGCCTGGATCACCACCCGCTTCCGGAACCGGCGCACCTCCGTATAGGGCACGCGAATCGTCTCGCGGATCAGTCCGCCCTCGACATTCAGGCCCTGGATGGTGGTCGGATAGCGCGGCGTCGAGCTGAAATAGGCGCCACCTCCGCCACCGACGACCACGGTCGAGCCGCCCCGGGCGTTGATGCGCGCCGAGGCCGAGGCATTGGCGTTCGCATTGACGTTGATGTTCACATTCACATTGCCGCCTCCGCCGCAGCACGGCGGGGCGGGCGGTTGCTCGCAGCACGGATTGGGCGGCGGCGGAGGTGGCGGCGGCGGGGGGGGGGCTCACAGCACGGAGGCGGGGGCGGCGGGTGACAGCCCGAACCACATTGCGCCTGGGCCGTATCGGCAGCGGCCATAACGGCAAAAAAGCCCGCCATCGCCACCAGTCCCTGGATAATCCGCACCCGCATGCGCAGGTCTCCTTCAGTGGTCAGTCGCCGCGAGTCCAGCAAGAACCGGGCCGTTCACCCTCAAGGATGCGGGCCAAACCCTTTCGTTTCCGTTGCGCTTTGCCGTGGCCCCCGCCTTGCGACGCCTCCGTCAGGAGCGTTCGGGATGTTTCATACTGAGACAACACGGCTGATCGAGACCTGGAGCGCGCTTCCGGGCGCCTCGCGTATTCCCGACCGGCGGGACCTCGACGCCCTGTCGCTGGGGCCGCTGGTGACCCGGCTGTTTCTGCTGGACTATCGCCCGCAAGCCAGCCGCATCCGTCTGGCCGGCGACTGGATCGAGGCGCTGCACGGGCGCCCGCTCAGCGGCCATGCCTGGCGCGACCTGTGGGACCACGCGTCGCTGCCGCTGGTCGAATCGGCTCTGGCCCAATGCCTGCGCGAGATTCGGCCAGTGATCCTGACCGGAGACTGCCCGCACCTGCCCGGCGGCATCGAAATGCCTCTGGCACCCCTGAGAGGGCCCAGCGGTCGCGCCGACCGGATCGTTGGCCTGTACCGCCCGCGCGGCTTTGGCCAGCCCGTCAGCCGACCGCCCACGCGCCTGTCGGCCCACGCCAGTCTGGCCGTCGGCGAACCGCCCCGCGCCCGGCCCCAGCTGATCGCGCTGCAGGGCCGGCGCGTCGCCTAACCTTCAGACAAGTCTGACGCGTAGCGTTTCCAGTTGGCGACATAGTGGGCGGCCGAGGCCTTCAGCGCCTCGATCTGACCAGGCTCCAGCGTCCGCACAACCTTGCCGGGCTGGCCCATGACCAGCGAATTGTCCGGGATCTCCTTGCCCTCGGTGATCAGGGTGTTGGCCCCGATCAGGCAGTTCCTGCCGATCTTTGCCCGGCCCAGCACCACCGCCCCGATGCCGATCAGGCTGTTGTCGCCGATCTCACAGCTGTGCAGCATGACCATATGGCCGACCGTCACCCCGTCGCCGATGGTCAGCGGCTCGCCGGGGTCGGAGTGCAGCACGCTGCCGTCCTGGATGTTGGTGTCGCGCCCGATGGTGATTGGATCATTGTCGCCCCGCACCACCGCCCCGAACCAGACACTGGCCCCCGCCTTCAGAATCACGTCACCAATGACGGTGGCGTTCGGCGCGATCCAGTATTCCCCCTCGGGAGGAAGCTGAGGTTTCTTGTCGCCCAAGGTGTGAACACTCATCCGAACCCGTCCCTATATTCAGCAGATAGTGGCTTTAACACTCCTTAAACCACGTTAGCATCAGGATGTTGAGGCGATTCGAGATCAGACCGATCTTGGCCTCGCCGTCGGGTTTTCCGCCCGGCGCAGTCGCTTTCGGAGGTGGCGCATGGTGTGCCGGGATCGACGGGGTCACCCGTTGAACGACATCCCTCTCAAAGACAGGGCCGCCTCCCGCGGCTTTCGTCCCGACCCCGGTCGTTGCGTCGCCATCGGCGATGAATTCCTCCCCCAAGCCCTGTCAGGCGGTGCCGTTTCGGTATCGCCTTTTTTCATGCCCTGGAGTCGTCCATGACCAAGCGCTCAGCCCTCAAGCGTCAGACCCGCGAAGCCGCCCGCGAGTTCGGTGTCCTCGATACGCCTGAATTCATTCAGGAGGCCAAGGTCCGGCGTCTTCCGCCGCATGTGGGTCAGGGTCGGCCGCGACGGGGTGAACAGGGCGGCGGCGGCTGGTCTCCCTATCCGTCCAATGACGACCGCGACCAGGCCTATCTGAAGACGCTCAAGCCCAAGTCGGACGGTCAGGCCGCCCTGATGGAGGCCATCGACGCCCACAACATGGTTCTGGCGCTCGGGCCGGCCGGCACCGGCAAGACCTATCTGGCCGTGGCCAAGGCGGTCGAGGCCCTTGAGGCCGGCAAGGTCGGTCGCATCGTCCTCAGCCGCCCGGCGGTCGAGGCCGGCGAATCGATCGGCTTCCTGCCCGGCGACATGGAGGACAAGCTGGCCCCCTATCTGCGCCCGCTCTACGACGCCCTGTCCGACCGCCTCAGCATGAAGCGGGTCAAGGCCCTGATGGCCGAGGGCCTGATCGAGATCGCCCCCATCGGCTATATGCGCGGCCGCACGCTGAACAACGCCTTCGTGGTCGTCGACGAGGCCCAGAACTGCACCTACGTCCAGCTCAAGATGCTGCTGACCCGGCTGGGCTGGCATTCGACCATGGTGGTCACCGGCGACCCGCAGCAGTCCGACCTGCTGCCCGGCATCTCGGGCCTGTCCGACGTCGCCGAACGTCTGCAGGCGGTGCCGGACATCTCCGTCGTCAAACTGGCCGAGCGCGACATCGTCCGCCACCCGCTGGTCGCCAGCATGATCGGGGTGCTGTGATCAGTTGCTCCTCCCCCGTTCACGGGGGAGGGGGACC
>NZ_DDOD01000002.1:0-32944 GCF_002341485.1 Brevundimonas sp. UBA2503
GCTCAGCCGAAGCCGCACCTGCACCCAGGGCAAGCGCCGCAGCGGCGCTGGACGCCAGGATAAAACTCTTAACACGCATCGGTGAATGCCCTCCGCAGCCTTCGTTGAAATATGCGACGGACACGCCGCCTCGCGGTTCTAATAACAGCGCCCGCAGCGCAGGTCGAGGCTGATCTGACTCCAAAAGCGCCTAAACTGTGGCAGCGTGATACCGAAGATACAGCTTCAGGTCGCCTGAGCGCCTGAATCCGCACGTAGCCGGGCCTCGCAGGCCGCGAACTCATCGGCGGTATCGACATCCCAGCCGCACTCGACCGGCATCACATAGCCCAGTGCCCCTTCCGGCCGGAAGGTCCGCTCGTGCGATAACCGCTCAGGCCGGGCCACATAGACGGCGCCATTGACCACAAACGTGTCCGCCAGAGTGTCTGGCGGTGACTGGAGCCGACCCCCCTCTTGCATCTGCACGTGAAAGGCGGCGGGCTTGGACAGGGGTGAGACGCTGATCACGGTGGGCGCGCCGCTTTGCTCGGCGAGGGCCACAGCCGCATCAATATCTGTGGCGCGGCGCAGTGGCGAGGTCGGTTGCAGCAGTACGACATAGTCCCAGACCCCGCCCACCTCGCCCAGGGCATGTTCGACCGCGTCAATCACCGACGCCTCCGGACCTGACAGGGCGGCCGGGCGCACAAACGGTGCGGGGCAGCCCATCCTGGCCGCCAGATCCAGCACCGCCGGGTCGTCGCTGGACACCACGATCCGGTCCAGCACCTGCGAGGCCTGGGCCGCCGCCAGCGTCCAGCCGATCATCGGTCGTCCGGCCAGCATCCGGGTGTTCTTGCCGATCATGCGTCGGGACCCCGCCCGGGCCGGGATAATGCCGATCACCCGCCTGTCGCCGATCATGGCACCCTCCGCGCGTCGCCCGTTCGCCGCGGTCCCATGTGAGGGCCCGCCGGCTTATGGACGGTTAACAGTATCCGTCTTGCGCGCCCGGTTCTTGCTTACCCGCCGCCACCGCCTATCCTGCCGCCATGTCCGCCACCCCGCCCTCGTCGGCCCTGCCGCGCCAGATCGGCCCCCTCAGGCACCTGTCGATCGTGCGGGCCCTGATGCTGCGCGAACTGATCACCCGCTATGGCCGCGAGGGACTGGGGTTTCTGTGGGTGATCGGCGAGCCCCTGGTCTTCTGCCTCGGCGTGGTGCTGATGTGGAACCTGATCCGGCCAGAATATGAGCACGGCATCCGGCTGGGGCCCATGGTCATGACCGGCTATATGGCCCTGCTGCTGCTCCGCCATCAGATCAGCTTCAGCCTGTCGGCGCTTCAGGCGAACACCGGCCTGCTGCACCACCGGACGATCGCGGTCCTGCACCTCTATGCGGCGCGGAACGCCCTCGAATTCCTCGGCACTACGGCTGCCTTCATGGTCGTCTATCTGTTGTTGGGGTTCCTCGGCGAGGTCTCCCCCCCGCACGACTGGAGCCTGGTGTTCGGCGGCTGGTTGCTGCTGGCCTTCCTCGGCCTGGGGCTGGCTCTGATCTTCAGCGCGCTGGCCCAGCGGTTTGCCTTCATGGAGCGGATCGTGCCGCTGCTGACCTATGCCCTGATCCCCATGTCGGGGGCCTTCTTCATGGCCTCCTGGGTGCCGCCCGTCTGGCGCGACGCCTATCTGCTGATCCCCCTGCCGCATGCGGTCGAGATGATCCGGGCGGGGGTCTTCGGCCCCTTTGTCGAAACCCACTACGACGGCCTCTATGCCCTCGGCTGGGGTCTGGTTCTCAACCTGCTTGGCCTCCTTCTGATCGCCGGGGCCCGCGACCGGATCGAGGCCGAGTGATCGCGACGCTCCGAACCGATAGCCTGTTCGGCCTTCGCGGGTTATCAGTCGCGTCATGACTGATCCCGTGCCGGAATTCCCCCGTGACCGTCTGTCGTTCCGGCAGCGCCCGCGTCTACCCGACCTGCCCCGCTGGGCGCCGTCGTGGCCTTTCCTGATCTGCGTCATCCTGCCGACCCTGCTGGCGGCCTTCTATTTCCTGCTGATCGCCTCGCCCCGCTATGTGTCCGAGGCGCGCTTCATCGTCCGTCAGGCCGGACAGGCCCAGCCCGATGCCCTCGGCCTGACCCTGCAGGGCGTCGGCCTCAGCGCCACCCAGACCGATGCCTTCGCGGTCCATGACTACATGCGGTCGCGCGATGCGGTGGCCGAACTGGACCGATCGCTGGACCTGTCGCGCCTGCTGGGACCGCCCGGAGCCGACATTTTCTCGCGCTGGCCCCGCCCCTGGGAAAGCCGTAGCCGCGAGGGCCTCTACAAGGGCTACCAGCGCTTTGTCACCGTCGGCTATGACGCCACCACCGGTATCAGCATCCTCCGCGTCGAGGCCTATCATCCCGCCGACGCGAAACGTCTGGCCGAGGCCCTGCTGACCGGCGGCGAGGGTCTGGTCAACCGGCTGAACGCCCGCTCGGTCGCCGATGCGGTCACCCAGGCCGAAACGTCCCGCGACGAAGCCCGCGAGCGGCTCAGCGAAGCCCAGCGCCGGCTGGTCGCCTTCCGCAACCGCGAGCGCTTCATCGACCCGTCCATGGTCGCGGCCGAAGGCGCCGGCCTGATCGGTGAACTGTCGGCGACGCTGGCCGGCCTGCGCGCCGAACGGGCCCAGCTGGCCGCCGAGGCGCCGCAAAGCCCGCAACTGCCCAGCCTCGACAACCGCATCGCCGCCTATGAGCGCCAGATTTCGGCCGAACGCTCCAAACTGGCCGGCGCGGCCTCCTCCCTGGTACCCGCCGTCAGCGCCTATGAGGATCTGGTGCTGGAACGCGAACTGGCCGACCGCCAACTGTCCGAGGCCACCGCCGCCCTGCTCGCCGCCGAGCGCGACGCCCGGCGTCAGGCCCTCTATCTGCAGCGCGTGGTCAGCCCCAGCCTCGCCGATGAGGCGATCCTGCCGCGCCGGTGGCTGTCGATCCTGATCGTCCTGATCGGCAGCCTGTTGCTGTACGGCGTCGGCTGGCTGGTCTGGTCGGGCCTGCGTGAGCACCGGCAACAGGGATGACGGACGGGTCTGCCCCTCCGAACGATCCGGGTCTGATCGTCACCGGACTGGCCAAGGCCTGGGCCCCCGGCCGCACGCCGGTCTTTGCCGATGTCGACTTCAGCCTGTCGCGCACCGGTCGGCTGGCGCTGCTGGGCCGCAACGGCCAGGGCAAGTCGACCCTGATCAAGGTGCTGGGCGGCGTGCTGCGCCCGACCGCCGGTCAGGTCCGCTGGCGCATGCCCGCCTCCTGGCCGATCGGCTTCGGCGGCGGTTTTCAGGGCAGTCTGTCGGGTCTCGACAACATCCGCTTCCTCGCCCGGCTGTATGAGCGCGAATTCGACCATCTGCTGGCCCGCGTCGATGACTTCGCCGAACTGGGCAGCGCCCTGAAACAGCCGGTCAAACACTATTCCTCGGGCATGCGCGCGCGGCTCGCCTTCGGCCTGTCGCTGGCCATCGAGTTTGACTGCTATCTGATCGACGAAGTCGTGGCCGTCGGCGACGCCCGCTTCCAGGACAAATGCCGCGAGGAGCTGTTCGCCCGCCGCGCCGACCGCGCCTTCATCATGGCCTCGCACGACACCCATCTGGTCGAGCGCGAATGCGACCGTGCCCTGATCCTCGAGGGCGGTCAGGCGCGCCTCTATGACAATGTCCATGAGGCCGTCGAGGCCTATGGCTTCCTGAGGGCGGCTTGAGAGGCGCGCCTCAGCGCCGCGACAGCCACAGCATCCAGTCTTCCGGCTGATCCTTGTCCAGTAGCTGGGCGCGGGTCACAGGCACCAGCTGGCTGTCAAAGGTCACCGTCCGCAGTCGCTGATAAACTCCGACCAGCCGCTCCAGCAGCCCCAGCGGGTCCGAACAGCGGGCGTGGTTGAACTCCAGCAGGATCTCGGGCCGGTCGCGGATGATCAACGGCCAGGCCCCCTCCAGCACGGCCTCCTCTGCCCCCTCCACGTCGATCTTGAGGAAGTCGACCTTGGGCCACTCTGCCAACAGGGTGTCCAGCCGGCCACTCCGGACCCGGGTCATGCCGGCATGATCGGCTCGCTCGTCGCCGACAACGCGCGCGTTCTTGGGGTCATCCTCGCGCATCTCGAAGGTCAGCATCTTGTCGTCATGGGCGCCGACCGCCTGCTCGAACACGGTGGTCCGGTCGCCGAATCCGTTGACGCCGACCGTCCGGCGCAACAGCTCGGCCGTATGGGGATGAGGTTCAATGGCGGCCACGCGCCCCTCGGGCCCGACCATATCCGCCAGCAACAGGGTGAAATAGCCGTGGTTCGCTCCGGCATCGACAACCCTCATGCCCGGTTTGATCCGTTGCGCCAGGATCGGCGTCATCCACGGCTCCCATATGCCGTCCATCAGCAGATGCGGCGTAAAGCCGACATCGCGGGCGGTCAGGAACATCTTGTAGCGGCCCATGGCGCGGCACAGCATCACGCCGTCACCCAGATAGACAGCCTTGGCCAGCGCCCGGCTGCGCCGCTCCAATGCCCAGCGATCGACCGTCAAAAGCTCATTGTGGCCGAGGAGATTCAGTTCGGGCGACGACGCGGGTTCCACAACCATGTCCTGGGCTGAAAAGACTGACGTCCGTCTCATGCGGCCAACCCCTTCAGGACGCAACCTTTGCGGCCCGTCCCGGTCGGGGCAGGGAGGCGTTCTGCCCGGCTGGCTCTGGCCATCGGGCTCTGCTAGCTCTGCCCCCGACGGGGCGGAGACCGCCGCTCAGGGGTTAGAATGCTGATCCAGTCCATCTTGCAGAAACTTCGTGCCCTCGTGCTCGGAGCCGACATGGAGCGCCGCATCCTGACGGTTCGCGCGCCGCGCCGGGTGGCCCGTACGCGTCGCATCTGGACGGCGGCCCTGCAGGCTCGGGAATCCCTGCCATTCGGCCCCGCGCCGGACGTCGAGACGACGACCCGGTCCCGCGTCCCTTTCAGCAGGGGCCCGGTCCGCGGCGCCCGCGTCTGGACACCCGCCCTCGTGCGCCGGGTGTTCGCCACGCCCATGGAGGTCTTCCCGGAAGAGCCCGAGGACGTCGTCGAGGTCCCCACCGCTCCTGCCGGGCCCGAGCTTGAACCCATTGAGATGCCCGCGCCCGCGCGCGAGCCGGAAACGGATCCCGATCCTGCGCCCGAACCTGAGCCCGAACCCGAGCCCGAACCCGAGCCGGTGCCCGTCACCGTCCTCCCCGCCCCCGTCGAGACCCAGCGCTATTTCCCGATCAGCGCAGACATGGGCATTGCGCGGCTGACCGACGGCCATTTCGTCTATGTGGATCCGCTGGATGAAGCGGTTGGCGCCCACCTGATCGCGCGCGGATACTGGGAGTCCTGGATCCACAAGGCCGTTTGCGATCTGGTCCGGCCTGGGGATCACATCATCGAGGTCGGGGCCAATTTCGGCGTCTACACCCTGGCCATGGCCCGTCTGATCGGCGAGGAGGGCAGCCTGCTCAGCTTTGAGGCCAATCCGGACCTCGCGGGGCTCGTAGAGCGCTCCATCAAGTTCAATGGCTACGCCGGACGCGCGCGACTGGTGGCCAAGGCGGCGGCTGATGCCCCGGGGGAGCTGAGTTTTGGCGTATCCCGGCGCAACGCGGGTGGCGGTACGCTCTCGACGGACCCCAGTGGCCTCGGCACTGACAGCCGGCTGATCACCGTGCCCGCCGCCCGACTGGATGATGAGGCCGATCAGGACGTACGCCTGATCCGTATGGATGCCGAGGGCTCCGAGCCGCTCATCCTGCGCGGCGCCAAACGGCTGCTGAAGCGCCGGGACATCGTCGTCATCATGGAATGGGACATCATCCAGATGGGCTCACGGACCGATGTGCCCGACTATGTGGCCTGGCTGTCCGGCATGGGCTTCCGCTTCTGGCGGATCCAGTTCGACTCGACCCTGCTGGAGATCCCGGCCGCCGGCATGGCGACGCTCAGCTCCTGCGATGTCGTCATGTCGCGCAAACCCCCGCCCGGGGGTTCGATCGCCTGATCGGTGGATCGCACCGGGCCGAGAGCCGCCGCCGCGATTGATCCCCCGCAGAGGGACGGGGGAGGCGGCCCGGTGCGACCGGGCCGCCTCGGGTGTCCCTAGGCCCAGCCCCAGTCGTGGTTCGGGTTGAGGGGGTCGACCGGCTCGGCACCCGGGGTGTCGGGCAGGAAGAGGTTGTGCCCCTGCTCGGCCCAGATCGCCATCTTGAGGGCGACCCCGTCGGGCAGGGCATCGGTGTCGGCCAGTTCGTCCGCACCGGGTAGCACCTGCGGGGTCGTGTCGAGAGCCCCCTTGCCAAGGATGAAGTCATCCTCGCCTAGGCCCGGCAGGACCTGGGGTCCGACGGCATCCTTCGTCTCCGGACCGGCCCCGGCCGTCGGCTGGACCTGCGGCCCGGCGACGTCCTTCGACGGGATGATGAAGTCATCTTCCGCAAGACCCGGCAGGACCTGGGGCCCGATCGCCTTGCCGTCGAAGACGAGGTCTCCGGGCGCCGACGGCAGGACCTGCGGCCCGGCCCCGGTCTCGCCCTCGGTCGGCGCCGGCGCGGGCGCCGCGAAGCGCGCATCGTCGGCGGCGAGGATCCCCGCCAGGGCATCGGCCGGAGAGGCCTGTCCCGGGAAGATGAAGTCGGCCGCCGTCAGATTGGCCATGGTCACCCCGTGCAGGACGATGAAGTCGCCATTGCCCAGATTGATGGCCCCGTCGGCTCCGACCTGGCTGAAGTTGACCGCCAGATCGGCGAAGTTGGCAAAGCCGAAGGCCTTGAGGTCGATCCGGTCCTGGCCGATCGTGAAGTCGCCGATCACATCGCCGCCCGTGCCGGGCTGGAAGACGAACACATCATTACCGGCCTCACCGAACAGCACATCATTGCCGCCGCGACCGTCCAGCACATCATCGCCCGCGCCGCCCAGCAGATAGTTGCCCGAGCCGCTGCCGATCATCAGATTGTTGAGCTCGTTGCCGACCCCGAAGGCCGTGGTTCCGACCAGCACCAGATTCTCGACATTGGCGTACAGATAGACGCCGGCATTGGCGACCCTCACATCGGCATAGACGGTGTCATTACCGCCCCCGGCCGCCTCGAACGTCAGATCATCGCCCGTGTCGACCCAGTAGATGTCGTCGCCCGAGCCCCCGTCCATCAAGTCATAGTCGGCCAGGCCGCTGTCGCCGCGCAGGATGTCATTGCCGGCGCCGCCGACCAGGATGTCGGTGTGGAAGGTGCTGCCCCCCCACAGGACGTCATCGCCGTCCTCGCCATAAAGGGCGTCCGCATCCCCGTCGCCGAACAGGACGTCATTGCCCGCACCGCCGACCAGATAATCGATGCCCGCGCCGCCATGCAGGGTGTCGTTCCCCGCCTCGCCGAACAGACTGTCATTGCCCGCCCCCCCGTGGATGGTGTCATTGCCCGCACCGCCCAGAAGCAGGTTCTCGCCCGCATTGCCCGTCATGACGTTATCCAGCGCATTGCCGACGCCGAAGAAGTTGCCCGTGCCCGACAGCGTCAGCGCCTCGATATTGTCGTAGAGGTAGAAGCTGCCCGACGACACGACCGTGTCATAGCCCTCACCCGCATTCTCGAAGACGATGTCCTGCTGTCCATCGACGTGGAAGGTATCGTTGCCGGTGCCGCCATACATCCGGTCCGGTCCGGCACCGCCAAACAGCTCGTCATCGCCCTCACCGCCGTCCAGGGTCGAACCCTGCAGGGTCAGCGGCACGGCCGGGGCACTGGGAACCGAAACGTGCAGCGTATAGGTGCCATTGGCAGGCGGGGTGCTGGTCACCAGCGAGGCGCCGGCGCCGGCCGCCCACTGGGACACCTCGATATAGTAGGTTCCGGCCGCGCTGAAGGTGAAGGTCAGGCCCGAGTCGGTCGACGCTCCATCCGGGGTCGCGGCGTCGTCATTGACGGCCAACTGCGCCCCGTTGACGTCCAGAATCCGGAGTACGGTATCGAAACTGGCGCCATCGATATCCAGCGTTACCTGATCGCCCGCCTCGACGGTGAAGGCGTAGAATTCCCGACCCGCTCCGTTCACCGTGGCCCGGACCGTCGAATGAGGGATTGTCGTCGAATTGACGATGTCGCTATTCTCCAGAAGGTCAAAGGTGCCCGTCAGCGACACGGCCGCACCGATATTGGTGTTGGCCGTGCTCTGGGCCTTGATCACGTCCGGGGCCGCAACCTCGGCCGGGGCCCCGGCGTACAGGCGGTCGTTGCCGCCCGCGCCATTGATGACATCGACGCCGCCGCCGCCGCGGATCACATCATTGCCGGCAGTTCCGGTCAGGTTATCCGAGAAGGTCGAGCCGATGACCTCCTCGATGCTGTTCAGCGTATCGTTGCCCGCCGCGCCGGTCACGGAGGTGCCGTTCATCGTGATGCCGCCGACCGCAGTCGAATAGTCGGCGATGTCATAGCCATTGCCGCCGTTCAGCGTATCGTTGCCAAAGCCGCCGATCAGGATGTCGTCGCCGTCGCCGCCGTTCAGGATGTCGTTGCCAAAGCCGCCGTCCAGGGTGTCATTGCCGGCCAGGCCGTTGATCGTGTCATTGCCGCCCAAGCCATTGATGGCATCGCCGAACGCCGTGCCGTTGATGGTTTCACTGGTGATGTCGCCGGACACGACTAGACCCCCGGTCGGTGCGGCGGCGATGGTCTGGTCGGCGAACTGCAGGAATTCGACATTGGTGATGGTGTCGGTCCCGTCGGGCCCGACCACCGTCCCGATCTGGCCGTTCCAGGTGATGGTATAGGCGCTGCGGTTGCCCGAGAAGACGACCGTATCGATCCCCAGGCCGCCGTCGATCTGGTCATTGCCGCCGTTGCCGCGCAGGCTGTTGTTGCCCGAGTTGCCGCGGATCATGTCATTGCCCGAGCCACCGATGGCGTTCTCGATCACCGCGCCGAGCGCGATCGAGACATTGCCGATGTAGTCCCCGACGTTCGAGAAGGCCGCCTGACGCAGGTCGATCAGCTGGTTGGTGCCGTAGCCCGAAAAGTCAAAGGTGTCGTTGCCGCCGGCATCCCAGACGGCAAAGATCAGCGTGCCGTTGGCGTCCGGCGCGAACCAGGGCTGGCCGGCATTCGAGTTGAAGCCATAGACCGTATCGCCGGTGCGCGTGGTCATATTGGCGCCGTACAGACGCTGGGCGGCGGCGATGTCGTCCATCAGGGGCGCGGCGGAATACTGACGGAAGCCCGAATTCCCGACCCAGCGGATGAAGTCACCCCCCGTGTTCTCCTCGCTGAAATAGCTCATCAGCGAATACTGGCGGCTGTCCTCGAAATAGGTGGCATGGGCCGCATAGGTGATGCTGACACCGGCGCCCGCATTGTAGTCTGCGGGGTGCAGCAGGCCGATGGCGTGGCCGATTTCGTGGGTCAGCACCTGATAGCCATAGGCGTTCAGCACCGGCGTGGCGTTGTAGCTCAGGCTGTTGTTGATCCAGACATCGCCCTGGACCGCGGAGGTCGCGGCGTTGCCCGGCAGGTAGGCGAATGCCGCCGCCCCGTCGGCCCCGGACGAGTAGTTCCCGAACAGGATGGTGGCATTGTTGGAATAGTTGGTGCCGCCGTCAGTCACCTGCTGGAAGGTGATGCCCGCGACATCCGCCCAGGACTGCAGCGCCAGCAGGGTGGCCGTGATCTGGGCCTGGGTGAATTGCGTGAACCCGCTCGTGCCATTGGGCATACTGCCGGGCTCGGTGGCGCGGAAGGCGAAGGTAACAGTCGTTCCCGTGCCGATAGCGCCGCCCCAGAACAGATTGGCCCGCGTCAGCTGGATGCCCGCGTCAATCGGTCCCAGCGAGGGCTTGCCATTATCGCCGAAGCCGCCCCGGTCATCGCCGTTCAAAATAGCTGCCACATAACCGCTGTCACCGCCCATATCGCCCACATCGATGGCGCCGTGGAAGCGACCGCAGCCGCCGCACAGGCCGTAGCTGGAGATGGCGCCGAAGGTCGAATAGGCGTCGCTTTCGGTGCTGTCCTCGACAAAACGACCTGTATTGCCGGTGCCGCCGTAGACCGAAAGCGCGGTCGCCTGACGACCAGTGAACAGAGAGTCGAACATTGGGAAAGCCCCTCGCGTGAATATCCAGCAGGCACCCTACTGCAGGAATTCCCGACGACAAGCGTTACAGCTGCTGTGACGGTCAACTGACGGTGAACCGGGGTATGCGGGCCACACGCCGCCCGCGAGCCGCTACGCCCTGCTTCCGTTCCGCCTCGATCCGATCTAGTGAGCCCGCACCATGGATGAGATCGAACGCCAATCCGAAGACCGCGCCTGGACCACAGCCAAGACCCTGGCCGAGGCCCTGCCCTATATCCAGAATTACGACCGCCAGACCGTCGTCATCAAATACGGCGGCCACGCCATGGGCGAGACGGCGGTCGCCAGACAGTTCGCTGCCGACATCGTGCTGCTGAAACTGATGGGGGTGAATCCGGTCGTGGTGCACGGCGGCGGCCCCCAGATCAGCGCCATGCTGGACAAGGCGGGCGTCAAATCCAGCTTCGTCGACGGCCTGCGCGTCACCGATGCCGACACCATGCAGGTCGCCGAGATGGTCCTGTCCGGCGCGGTCAACAAGGAGATCGCCCACTGGATCACCGTCGCCGGCAAACAGGCCGATGTGCGCGGCGTCGGTCTGTCGGGCAAGGATGCCGGCCTGCTGACCGTCGAGCGCACACGCCGCACCAGGCGCGACCCCGACAGCCTGATCGAACAGGAGGTCGACCTGGGCTTCGTCGGCGAACCGACCCGCGTCGACGCCAAGCTGATCACTCGCCTGATTGAATCCGACGCCGACTGGGTGCCGGTCGTCGCCCCGATCGGCGTAGCCGAGGACGGGCTGACCTATAACGTCAATGCAGACACGGTCGCCGGTGCCATCGCCGGCGCCCTGAACGCCAAACGCATGCTGCTGCTCACCGACGTCGAAGGGGTCAAGGGCAAGGACGGCCAGATCATCCGCCAGATGACCCTCGCCGAGGCCGAGGCCCTGATCGCTGACGGCACCGCCTCGGGCGGCATGATCCCCAAGCTCCAGACCGCCATGGCCGCCATCCGCGAGGGCGTCGAGGCCGTGGTCATCCTCGACGGTCGCCGCCCGCACGCCATGCTGGTCGAACTGTTCACCGAGCACGGCGCCGGCACCCTGGTGCGCGCGCAATGAGCGTCGAGCTCTCCCGCGCCCGCGTCTGGATCTTCGATATGGACGACACCCTGTATCCGCGCGAACAGGGCGTCATGCGGCTGGTGCAGGAGCGGATCAACACCTTCATGATGGCTGCCGTCGGCCTGCCCGAGGGCGAGGCCCGCGTGCTGCAAAAGCAGTTCCTCAACGAGCATGGCACCACCCTGGCCGGGCTGATGGCCAACTATGCCGTCGACCCCGAGGCCTTTCTCCACGAGGTCCACGATGTGCCGCTGGATTCGCTGGAGCCCAATCCGGATCTGGACGCCGCGCTGCGCCGCCTGCCCGGCCGCCGCTTCGTCCTGACCAATGGCGCCCGCTATCACGCCGCCCGCGTGCTGGAGCGCATCGGCATCACCGGCGCCTTCGAGGGCGTTCATGCCATCGAGGACATGGATCTGGTGCCCAAGCCCGCGCCCGCCACCTTCCGCCGCTTTCTGGCCGCCCATGCCCTCGAGGCCGAGGGCGCCGTCTTCTTCGAGGACACGCCGCGCAACCTCGCCCCGGCCAAGGCGCTGGGCATGACCACCGTCCTGGTCGGCGACGGCCATGGCCATGAGATCGGCGACTGGGTCGATCACCACACCCCCGACCTGCTCGAATTCCTGACCGAAACCGCCCTCAAGGAGGCCGCATGAGCGACCCCGCCCACTTCAAATCCGTGATCGAACAGGCGTGGGAGGACCGCGCCTCGGTCTCCACCGCCACCACCGGCGAGATCCGCGACGCCGTCGACTACGCCCTGGCCGGTCTCGACGACGGCTCCCTGCGCGTCGCCTCGCGCGAGGCCGACGGCGCCTGGACCACTCACCAGTGGCTGAAGAAGGCGGTGCTGCTGTCCTTCCGCCTCAACCCCAATGTCCGCATGGGTCTGGCCACCAACGCCGGCGCCGGCACCCCGGATTCGGCCCCCGGGCCTTACTGGGACAAGGTGCCGGTCAAATGGGCCGGCTGGACCGACGCCCGCTTCGAGGCCGCCGGCTTCCGCGCCGTGCCAGGGGCCGTCGCCCGCCACGGATCCTTCATCGGCCGCGACGTCGTGCTGATGCCCAGCTTCGTCAACATCGGCGCCCGGGTCGAGGAAGGCACCATGGTCGACACCTGGGCCACCGTCGGCTCCTGCGCCCAGATCGGCAAGAATGTGCACCTGTCGGGCGGCGCCGGCATCGGCGGGGTGCTCGAGCCCCTGCAGGCCAACCCCACCATCATCGAGGACGGCTGTTTCATCGGCGCCCGGGCCGAGGTGGCCGAGGGCGTCATCGTCCGCGAGGGCGCGGTTCTGGCCATGGGCGTCTATCTGTCGGCCTCGACCAAGATCGTCGACCGCGCCACCGGCGAGGTGTTCCGCGGCGAGGTTCCGGCCTTCAGCGTGGTCGTCCCCGGCACTCTGCCCGATCCGAACGGCGGTCCCGGCCTCTACTGCGCCGTGATCGTCAAGCGGGTCGACGCGCAAACCCGCGCCAAGACCGGCGTCAACGAACTGTTGCGCGCCTGAGCCGTTCAGCGCACGCCTTCGGGCTTGGGATCACCGGTCCCTTGCTTTAGGGCATTACCCGGCGGACCCGGTCCGCGATTGCAGGAGAGTATGTGTCGATGCGAGTTCTGGTTCTCGGGGGCGATGGTTTTTGTGGCTGGCCAACGGCCTTGCATCTGTCCGCTCGCGGCTGGGACGTAACGATCGTCGACAATCTGTCGCGCCGGAACATCGACAATGAGCTGGAGGTCTCGTCCCTGACCCCGATCCGCGCCATGGGCGAACGGATCGAGGCCTGGAAGGCCGTCTCCGGCAAGGACATCGGCTTCGTCAATATGACGGTCGGCAAGGAGTTCGACCGCCTGGTTGCCCTGATCAAGGACTTCGCCCCCGACAGCGTCGTCCACTTCGCCGAACAGCGGGCCGCCCCCTATTCGATGAAGTCGGCCCGGCACAAGCTCTACACCGTCGACAACAATCTGAACGCCACCAACCATTTGCTGGCCGCCATCGTCGAGAGTGGGCTGGACGTCCACCTGGCCCACCTCGGCACCATGGGTGTCTATGGCTACACCACCGCCGGCCTGCGCATCCCCGAGGGCTATCTGAAGGTCACGGTCGAGACCGACTTCGGCCCGGCCGAGCAGGAAATCCTGTTCCCGCCGAACCCCGGCTCCATCTATCATATGACCAAGACCCAGGACGCCCTGCTGTTCCAGTTCTACGCCAAGAACGACGGCGTCCGGATCACCGACCTGCACCAGGGCATCGTCTGGGGCACCCAGACCGAGGAAACCCGTCAGGACGAACGCCTGATCAACCGCTTCGACTATGACGGCGACTACGGCACCGTGCTGAACCGCTTCCTGATGCAGGCCGCCGTCGGCTATCCGCTGACCGTGCACGGCACCGGCGGCCAGACCCGCGCCTTCATCCACATCCAGGACACGGTCCGCTGCGTCGAGCTGGCGCTCAACAACCCGCCCAAAACCGGCGACCGGGTCAAGATCCTCAACCAGATGACCGAGAGCCGCCGGGTCCGCGACCTGGCCCTCACCGTGGCCGAAATGGCCGGGGCCGAGGTCCAGAACGTCCCCAATCCGCGGCAGGAAGCCGACGAGAACGAACTGGTCGTCGCCAATGACCAGTTCCGCGATCTGGGCCTCAAGCCCATCACCCTCGCCCACGGCCTGATGGAAGAGGTGACCGAGATCGCCCGCCGCTATGCCGACCGGGCCGACACCTCCAAGATCGCCTGTGTCTCCAGCTGGAATGCCCGTCGGGCCGAGGCGCTCAAGACCGAGCCCGTGGTCTCGGCCACCGCCGCCGCCCATCTGCGCACGGCCTGATCCGACCGGCTGCCGTGACCGCATCCCGTCCCCGCGAGACCCCGTCGATCCTGGTCTTCGGGGGCGGCTGGCTGGGTCAGGCGGTCGGCCGTGATGTGCTGGCCAGCGGCGGCATTGCCTGGCTGACCTCGCGCTCGGCGGAGACCCGGGCGCGGCTCACCGACGCAGGCTTTCACGCCGTCGATCCCGACGATACCGAGGCCCTCAAGGCCGCCGTGGCCAAGGTTCAGACCCTGCTGGTCACCGCCCCGCCCGAACCCACGGGCTGTCCCGGCCTCAAGGCGCTGATCCCGGCCCTGTCGGCCTCCGGCGCCTGGCCCGACTGGATCGGCTACATCTCCTCCAGCGCCGTCTATGGCGACCGCGCCGGCGCATGGGCCTTTGAGGACGAACCCCTCCACGCCTCCAGCCTGACCGGCGCCCGCCGCGTCCGGGCCGAGGCCGAATGGCTGGAAGCCGGCCAGAGCATGGGCCTGACGGTCCAGGTCTTCCGCCTGCCCGCCCTCTATGGCCCCGGCCGGTCCCCGGTCGACAAGCTGCGGGACGGCACCGCCCGTCTGGTCAGGAAACCCGGTCAGGTTTTCAACCGCATCCATGTCGATGATGTCGTCTCGGGCCTTTTCGCCTCCATGGCCCGCCCCCATCCCGGCCGTGCCTACACGCTGTGCGACGACCAGCCCTCCCCTGCGGATGAGGTCATCGAATGGGCCGCCCGCCGTATGGGCCTGCCCCTGCCGCCCGAGGTCGACTGGACCGACCCCTCGGTCTCCGAGGGCATGCGCCGCTTCTACCTCGACTCCAAACGCCTCTCGAACGCCCGCGCCAAGGCTGAACTCGCCTGGCGCCCCCGCTATCCCGGCTACCGCGACGGCATAGAGGCGATCCTCAAGGCAGAGGGCTGAGCCCCTCCGGGCCCTTCTCCCCACCGGGGGAGAAGATGTCAGGCGGAGCCTGACGGATGAGGGGGAGGGTTGAGCCTAACCGGGCCGCGTCAATTCTCTCCCCACCGGCCCCCTCATCCGGGCCGCTCCGCGGCCCACCTTCTCCCCCGAGGGGAGAAGGAATGCTCAGCTACGCCCTCCAACCCGCACATCTCCGCCAACAAACCCTCGCCTTTACAGCACTCTCCCCGTCCTGACCGTCGTTCTCCCCACCCTGCCTGCCCGCCCCTGCACACTGGCCGGTTGAAGACAGGGAGGACCCCATGGACCCGCACGACCCCAACCCCGCCGACCAGGGCTACTGGCCCAACGACTGGCCCGGACACGATCCTGCATACGACCCCGACCGCGCCTCGATCGACGAGGAATGCGCCGGCATCTTCGCCGAGCGCGAGCCCCGCTCCCGCGCATCCGGTCGCTCCGGCCATCACCGCGCCTCGGACGAGACCTGGGCCCGCGCCCGGGCCGACTATCTGGCGGGCGAGTCGGCCGCCGTCGTCTGCGACCGCTACGGCATGCGCGTCTCAACCCTGCGCAACCGCGCCGCCTCCGAAGGCTGGCGCCGTCAGGACCAGCCGGAACCCGAACCGGTCGATCTGGACGCCGAGATGGAACAGGGCCTGCCCGACTATGCCGACATGGCCGCCCACGCCCTGATCCGCCTCAACCGCGCCATCCTGAAAGGCCACGCCACCGAAGCCGGCCGCTGGATGCGCCTGCACCGCACCCTGCTGGACATGGCCAGGAAGCCGCCCGCAAAGCCGGCGCCGAAACCGGCACCCGTGCCCAACCCCCTCATGGACGCCCTCGAAGCCCAGGTCGCCGAGATCCAGGCCATGGCCCGGTCGTTGGCCGGCAAGTCAGACCATTCAGACGGTTCAGACGGTATTTTTGCGCAGACCCGCGCGACTACCCCACCCCTAGAACGGCAGCAGGTTCCGCTGGCGGCTGTAGGCCATGGTGCCGACATTGGCGCCGAGGCGCAGGCCGACGCCGGTGCGCACGGGGGCCAGGATGATGCCGTCGGCCTGCTGGTAGTTCACGCCGAGGCCGCCGATCAGATAGGCCGAGCCCTCGACCCCCGGATAGCGGCGATAGATCATGTCGGGATAGTACAGCCCATAGATCAGGGTAAAGACGCGGCTGGCATTGCCGCCGACGTCCCAGCCGATCGAAATGCCCTGCCAGAAGATTTCCTGTGAAGCGCTGAGGTCCTTCATATGCAGCGCCCCGCGCCCGTATCGGACGCCGATGCCCATGGCCCCGGCCCCCTCCTCGCCCGCGATATAGGCGGTCGGGCGGTCGCCCTGATCGGCAAAGATGCGTTCGATCGCCCCGCCCATGGCCTCGGCGGCGATGCCCAGCTCGCGCGAGCCGACGGCCACCAGTTCCTCGGCGGTATAGGCGGGCGCCTGCTGGTCCGATCGGATCGGATAGCTGGGCCCGGTCGGGCCCTGCCCCGGCTGGGAGGTGGCACAGCCCGACAGCGAGCCGGCCGCCAGCGGGGTGGCGGCGGCAAGGCCGGTCAGGATCAGCTTGCGACGGTCCATGGCGAATCTCCTCAGGCAGCGACAGGCGTGCACCCTGTCGCGGTATTGAGTCAGACTTGCGGCGGCAAGGTTAACGGGACATTGCCATACGCCGGTCAGGCGCGCAGCGCGGCGCCCAGCTTTTGCGCCGCCGCCAAGATCTTCGCCGACAGGGCCTCGATCTCGGCCTCGGTCAGGGTCGCCTGATCGGGCTGGAGGGTGACCTCCAGCGCCACCGACTTGAAGCCCGGCTCGACGCCCTTGCCGCGATAGACGTCAAAGACGGCGACCTCGGTGATCCGGGCCTTGTCGGCCCCCTGCACCGCCCGGACCAGATCGCCCGCGGGAATCCGGTCCTCGACCACAAAGGCAAAGTCGCGGCTGAGCGGCATCAGGGTCGACAGATTGGCCGGGCCGCGCGACTTGGTCTTCGCCCCGCGCGGTTCCGGCAGGGCCTCGAGGATCAGCTCAAAGCCCAGCATCGGGCTTTCGGCGTCCAGCGTCTTCAACGTCGCCGGATGCAGGGCGCCGAACTGGGCGATGAGGGCCTTGGGGCCCAGCTGCACCCGCGCCGAACGGCCCGGATGCCACCAGCCGTCGGTAGGGGCCCGCTCGGGGTCCTGCACCGTCTGCAGGCCGGAGGGCGCGCCCAGCAGGGTCAGCAGTCGCATCAGGTCGCCCTTCAGCTGGAACAGCGGGTCCTCGCCCGCGCCGCTCCAGTGACGGGCCACATGAGGGGCCACGACCACCGTGATGGCCGTCCGCTGACCGGTCGGGCTGTCGTCACGATAGACCGGCCCGATCTCGAACAGGGCCACATCGGGGTGGCCCCGGTCGGCATTGCGCGCCGCCGCCTGGATCAGGTTCGGCAGGATCGAGGGCCGCATGCAGTCGAGCCCCTGGGCGATCGGGTTCTCGACCCGCAGCCGGTCGTCCCCGCCGCCAAAGGCCCGGGCGATGTCCTGGCTGGTGAAGGACCAGGTGACCGCCTCGGCATAGCCCAGGGCGGCCAGCGCGCGGCGGGCCCGGCGCACCCGGGCCTGCAGCGGCGACAGCAGGCCGGCGCTGGGGGCTCCCAGATCCGGCAGGGGGGTGGACGGCAGGGCGTCATAGCCGACGATCCGCGCCACCTCCTCGATCAGATCGGCGGGGCCATGGGCATCGGCGCGCCAGCTGGGCGGGGTCACGGTCCAGCGGTCGCCGGTCTCGACGGCAAAGCCGAGCGCGGTCAGCACCTCGGCCGTGCGCTCGGGGCTGACGTCCAGCCCGGTCAGCCGCCCGACGCGGGCCGGGTCAAAGGCAAAGGCTGTCGGCGCGGCCGGGGCTTCGCCCGCGACCACGACCTCGGACGGCTCGCCGCCGCACAGGTCGAGGATCATCCGCGTGGCCAACTCGATTCCGGGCACCACTGTGCCGGGGTCGACCCGGCGGGCAAAACGGTACTGGGCGTCCGAGCTGATGCCCAGGGTCCGCCCGGTCTGGGCCGTGGCCAACGGGTCGAACCAGGCGCTCTCGAGGAAGACGTCGGTCGTGGCGTCCGAGCAGCCGGTCGTCTCGCCGCCCATGACGCCGCCGAGGCCGATGGCCCTCTGGCCCTCGTCGTCGGCGATGACGCAGATGTCGGGGGCCGCCGCATAGGTCTTGCCGTCCAGCGCGGCCACGGTCTCGCCGTCGGCCCCGCCCCGCGCGACCACGGCCTGGCCCTTCAGGCTGGCGAGGTCATAGACGTGCAGCGGCCGGGCCCGGTCGTAGGCGATCAGATTGGTGACATCGACCAGCCGGTTGATCGAGCGCAGGCCAATGGCCGCCAGCCGCCGCTGCAGCCACTCGGGCGAGGGGCCGTTGGTGACGCCGCGGATCACCCGTCCGGCAAAGACCGGGCACAGGCCAGGCGCCTCCAGCCGGATCGACACCGGGCAGGCGAAACGGCCCGCGACGGGGACGATGGCGGGGGTCTTCAGCCGGCCCAGACCGGCGGCCGCCAGATCCCGGGCGATGCCGTCCACGCCCAGCCAGTCGGGGCGGTTGGGGGTGACCTCAAAGTCGATGACCGGCTCGGCCCCGAACACCTCGGCCGCCGGTGTGCCGACCGCGAGGTCTGCGGGCAGGTCGAGGATGCCGTCGCTGTCGCCCGGCAGCTCCAGCTCGGCGGCCGAGCACAGCATGCCGTTCGAGACCACGCCGCGCACCGGCTTCTCGACCAGGGTCACGCCCAGCCCGGGCACCCAGACCCCGATTGGCGCATAGATGGTGACCAGCCCCGCCCGCGCGTTCGGCGCGCCGCAGACGATCTCCCTCGGCCCATCCACGGTCTCGACCTGACAGACCTGCAGGCGGTCGGCATTGGGGTGGCGCTCGGCCGAGACGATCCGGGCCACAGTGAAGGGCGCCAGCGCCGCCGTCGGATCGGTGACCTCCTCGACCTCCAGCCCGGCCATGGTCATGGCCTCGGCCACGCCCCGGGCGTCCGCCGTCGTATCCAGATGATCCTTCAGCCAGGAGAGGGTGAACTTCACGAAGCCTTGCCCTCAGCCTCGGCCTTGGCCTTCAGCTCTGCCTGCGCCGCCTTGTCGGTGATCTCGCGCGCGCTCAGCAGGCCGCGCTCCATCTCCGCCACCGCGTCCTCCGGTCCGGTGAAGCCGATCTGCGTGAACCGGCAGCGGAGGAAACGGCAGTCCTTGAACCCGATCACGCCGGCAGCCTTCGACCCGCGCGGCGTCAGCAGCAGGGTCCGGACGTCGGTGGCCGAGCCCATGTTGCAGCCGTCGAACTGCACGCCGTCGCCGACCCCCAGCACCGCCGGCCCTTCGATCAGGCAGTCGGTGAAGGTCTTGCCCTCGATCATGAACTTGCCGGCATTCAGGTGCTGGACACCCATGGCGGGCAGCCAGATGGCCTCGTTCTGGAAGCTGTCGCGCTCAACCAGTTCGTGTCCGGCCGGATTGGTGATGGGGGGAGTGCTCATGGGACGGGTCCTGGATACGGGGTCAGCTCAGCCCGGCGGCGGGGCTGGGCGCGGAAAAGGCGGAGAAGCCGTAGTGGGACAGCCAGCGGCTGTCGGCCTCGAACATGGGACGCAGGTCAGGGATGCCGTACTTCAGCATGGCCAGGCGATCCACGCCCATGCCGAAGGCAAAGCCCTGGTACTCATCCGGGTCGATCCCGCACGTGCGCAGCACATTGGGGTGGACCATGCCGCAGCCGAGGATCTCCATCCAGCTGTCGCCCTCATTCAGCTTCAGCACGCCGCCCGAGCGGTCGCAGCGGATGTCCATCTCGGCCGAGGGCTCGGTGAAGGGGAAGTGGTGCGGCCGGAACCGCGCATCGATGCCCTCGACCTCGAAGAAGCGGGCGACGAAGGTTTCCAGCGTCCACTTGAGGTGGCCCATATGGATGTCGCGGTCGATCACCAGCCCCTCGACCTGATGGAACATCGGCGTGTGGGTGGCGTCGGAGTCCTTTCGGAAGGTGCGGCCCGGCGCGATGATCCGGATCGGGGGCGTCGTCGACATCATGGTCCGGATCTGCACCGGGCTGGTGTGCGTGCGCAGCACCTTGCGCTCACCCGTTTCCGGGTCGGGCCTGAGGAAGAAGGTGTCGTGCATCTCCCGCGCCGGATGCTTGGGCGGAAAGTTCAGGGCGGTGAAGTTATGGAAGTCATCCTCGATGTCCGGACCTTCGGCCACCGAGAAGCCCATGTCGGCGAACAGGGCCACCATCTCGTCCATGACCTGCAGGGTCGCGTGGACGCTGCCAGACCGGGCCGGACGGGGCGGCAGGGTCAGGTCCAGATGCTCGGACTTCAGCCGGGCCTCCAGTTCTGCGGCCTCAAGCTCGGCCTTGCGGGCGGCCAGGGCCGCCGCCACCCGGTCGCGCAGGCCGTTGATGCGCGGCCCCTCGGTGCGGCGCTCATCCGGGCTCATGGCGCCGAGGCCTTTCAGCAGGCCAGAGATCGACCCGGCCTTGCCGAGGGCGGAGACGCGAAGGTCCTCGAGGGCCTGCACACCCTCGGCCGAGCCGATGGCGTTGATCAGGTCCAGTTCCAGTTGGTTCAGGTCTGTCATGACGCCCGTCGTCTAGCGAGACGAAAGCCGTTCGTCACCCCGAAAGGCACCGGCGACGCCGTCCCGGGTGTCCGGCATGAGCGGCCCGCTCGATCCCAATCTGCAGAATACGTCCGTAGTCGGATTTATCTCTATGATTTCGTTGCAAAATCTTCGAATTCGAAAAAGCCATCCTTAAGGGATTGCCGCCAAGGCTGCGCCCGGAAGTCAGGAGCGTTCTGTATGGCCCGGATCAGGGACTATCGCGTCATTGCCGAGCCGGTCGGGCCCGACGTCTGCGGATCCGATGCGTTCGAACGCTTTCGGACCGAGCCCAACACCCTGGCCATCGGCGTGGTCGATGGGGACGGGCGGCCCATCGGCCTGATCGAACGCCACGCCTTTACCCTGAAGATGGCCGCCGAGTTCGGACGCGCCCTTTATGCCCGCAGGCCGGTCTCGGCGCTGATGGATGCCAGCCCGCTGGTGTTCGATGGCGCGATGGACGCCGCCACCCTGTTCCAGAGCCTGGACGATTCCGAGCTGGGCGGTCTGCTGGGCGGCTTCATCATCACGGAAGAGGGCCGCTACAGCGGGGTCGGGTCGGGCGTGCAGGTGCTGCAGGCCGCCAGTGCCCTCGCCCGCCGCCGGGCCGATGAAATGGCGGCCCTGGCCCGGAACCTGAGCCGGGCCGAAGCCGAAGCGCGGGCGTCCAGTCGTGCCAAATCAGAATTCCTCGCCGTGATGAGTCATGAGATCCGGACCCCTCTCAACGGGGTCCTTGGGGTGGCAGCCCTGATGGAGCGGAAGCTGACGCAGGAGGATCTCCGGCCCCACGTCCGCACCATCCTCGATTCGGGACAGAGCCTGCTGCGCCTGTTGACCGATGCGCTGGACATGTCGCGGGCCAATGCCGGTATCCTGACGCTGGAGCCGTCTCCGGTCAGCCTGACCGCCGTCGCCGACGACCTTCTGGCCCTGTGGAAGGCCCGGGCCGAGGAGAAGGCCATTTCGCTGGACGTGCGCTGTGAGGGGAACAACCCGACCTGGGTCCAGTGTGACGAAATCCGGCTCAAGCAGCTGTTGAACAATCTGATCGGCAATGCGCTCAAATTCACGCCGTCCGGGCGGGTCAGCTGCACCCTGAAGGGCGCACCGTTCGGCGACCGGATAAGGGTCGAAGGCGCGGTGGAGGATAGCGGCCCCGGGATCCCGGCGGACAAGATCGATCAGGTCTTCCAGCCCTTCAACACCGGCGAGGCAGGACGCGAGGGGGCGGGTGCCGGTCTGGGCCTCGCCATCTGTCGCCAGATCGTCGACCGCATGGGCGGGACCATCTCGGCCGGAACCTCGCCGTTCGGCGGCGCTCGCTTCAGCTTCCGGATTGAACTGGACACCGCCACGCCCGACGACCTGACGGCGGGCCAATCCCGGGCGGAACCGACCCCCCATGATACCCTGCACATACTGGTCGCCGACGATCACCCGACCAATCGCTTCCTGGCCGGCAAGCTGCTGGAAATGTTCGGTTGCAGCTTTGAGGCCGTCGAGAACGGCGCCGAGGCGCTTGCGGCCGTGCGCGACCGTGCCTTCGATCTGGTCCTGATGGACATCAAGATGCCGGTGATGGATGGCGTGGAGGCGACACGAGCCATCCGCCAGCTCGGCGAGGGCAAGGGCTCAGTCCCGGTTCTGGCGCTGACGGCCAATGCCGACGACGCGGATGCCAGGACCTACCTGGCCGCCGGCATGAACGCCGTCGTCTCCAAGCCCATTCAGCCCGACGTCCTGCTGGATGCCATCCGTCGGGCCATGAGCGTGCCCTTAAGCCACGCGGCTTGATTCACCGTCCTTGAGGACGAAGGTGATCTTGAGGTTGACGCGGTACTCGGTAATCTGGCCGCCGTCGACCACGACCTTCTGTTCCTGGACCCAGGCGCCGCGCACCTGATCCAGCGTTTCGTCGGCGCGGGCAATGCCCTTCTTGATCGCGTCCTCGAAGCTAACGGTCGAGGACGAGGTGATTTCAGTGACGCGGGCGACGGTCATGGGACACTCCTGTTTCGGTGTCCCCTTCAAACGATACCGGACCCTTCCGGTTGCGTGACGGCCTCGCCTCATGAAAACGCCCGCCGTCCTGAAAGGAGGCGGGCGCTGTCAGATCGTCACGCGTGACAGGGTCAGGCCAGGGCGGCGCGAACCTTGTCAGCCACGGCCTTGAAGCCGGCTTCGTCAGCGGCCATCGCGGACAGAACCTTGCGGTCCATTTCGATGCCGGCCTTCGACAGGCCGTGCATGAACTGCGAATAGGTGAAGCCTTCCAGACGGGCGGCGGCGTTGATGCGCTGGATCCACAGGGCGCGGAAGTTGCGCTTCTTGGTGCGGCGGTCGCGGTAGGCATATTGCCCGGCGCGGTCGACGGCGGCCTTGGCGGTCCGGATGGTGTTCTTGCGACGGCCGTAGAAACCCTTGGCCTGTTTCAGAACCTTCTTGTGCTTGGCGTGCGAGACGACGCCTCTTTTGACGCGAGCCATTATATATCTTCCTTCGGAAGGGCCCTAGCGCGCGCGACGCGGTCGCTTGCTGCTTGAGGGCCTCTGTTCAAATTCGTTCGATGCGATGAAGTCAGTCGGTCTGTGCGGCTACGCCTAGGCGTAGGGCATGTAGGACTTGATCTTCTTGGCGTCGGCGTCGGCCATGACCGAGGTGCCGCGGTTCTGGCGGATGTACTTGGAGTTATGGCTGATCAAGCGGTGACGCTTGCCTGCCACACCGGCCTTGACCTTGCCGCTCGCAGTGAATTTGAAGCGCTTTTTGGCGCCCGACTTCGTCTTCAGTTTCGGCATTTTCCATTCCTTTTTCGGCGACCGGTCTTAGGACTGAAAAGTCCGGAGGGTGGACGCACTGGGTTCTGGAACCGCCCAGGCATGCCTGTTCGCCCGGCGGTTCGGTACGCGAAGGCGCGGGTCATACGGCAAGGCCCCGCCAAACGCAAGGGCAGGATTCCTGCACCGGATCATTCCCGAGAGCATTTTGTTCATGGTATGTTCTACCCATGAAGACGCCGGATGATCGCCATGAGGACGGGGCCGGGCTGCGTTGGCTGTTTCTGGACCTGAACAGCTATTTCGCCAGTGTCGAGCAGCAATACCAGCCGGACCTGCGGGGACGACCGGTAATCGTGCGACCGGCGCCGTCCGAATACACCTGCGCGATCGCCGCCAGCTATGAAGCCCGGCCCTTCGGAATCCGTACCGGAACCCGCGTGATGGATGCCCGCAAACTGTGCCCTGGCTTGGCTGTGGTCGAGGCCCGCCCTGACCTCTATGTCACCGTTCACAAGCAGATCATGGCCGAAATCGACAGGCACCTGCCGATCTGGAAGGTTTGCTCGATCGATGAGGCGGTCTGTGAATTGACCGGGCCTCAGCGGCTGGAGGCCAATGCAATCCCGTTGGCCCGGCGGGTTCAGGCGGGGATCCAGGCGGCGGCGGGTGACTGTCTGCGCTCATCGGTCGGCCTGGCGCCCAGCCGTCTGCTGGCGAAGACCGCCTGTGGCATGCAAAAACCTGACGGCCTGACGGTTCTGCGTGCCGACCAACTGCCCGGGCGACTGCTGGAGCTGCCCCTCTCGGCCCTGCCGGGTGTAGGGCCACGCATGACTCGCCGGCTGCAGGCTGCCGGGATTCACGACATGGCCGGGCTGTGGGCACTGGGAGCTGCCGAAGTCCGACGCCTGTGGAACAGTATTGAGGGAGAACGGATCTGGCGGGGCTTGCACGGACTTGACAGTGCAGAGCCGCCCGAGCGGCCGCGCGCCTCCATCAGCCACAGCCACGTTCTGGCCCAGGCCATGCGAACCCCCGACGGCGCCCGTGCCGTCGTCCGCCGATTGACCGTCAAATGCGGCGCCCGTCTACGCCGACTACAGCTGACCGGAGGGTCCCTGACCCTGATCGTGGACATGCCCGACGGCGCCCCGCGAAAGGCCCGGCGACGCGACGTGGCGTCACTGAGCTGCACCTTCGCCCCCACCTGCGACAGCTTTGTCCTGCTGAAGGCCGTAGATCGCCTTTGGGAAGGCATACGTGCCGATATCGAGCACCGCCCGCCCAACTATGTGGGGGTGGCCGTTCATGACCTGCGCCCGGTAGACAGCTTTGTGCCGGATCTGCTGGGCTGGTCGCCGGATCAGGGCGGCCAGTCCCGCTCCCTGCTCCTGTCGCAGGCGCTGGATCGGTTGAACGCCCGGTTTGGCAAGGACACGGTCTCCATCGGACCCCGTGCGGACTTGCCGAGCTATGTGGGCGCCAAGATTGCCTTCAACCGCATCCCCGAAGATGAAGAATTCCGGGAGTAGCCTCCATCCGGCGGATTGGAATTCAGAAAGGCAAGCCCATACAGAAACGCCCCGGCGCGGCGGCACCGGGGCGTTCAGATGTCTTGCGGTCGCGTCGGAAAACTAGCGGGGCGCGAGGATCATGATCATCTGGCGGCCTTCCATACGCGGGGCATATTCGACCTTGGCGATTTCCTCAAAATCGGCCTGGACCTTGTTGAGCAGTTTCATGCCGAGTTCCGGGTGGGCCATTTCGCGACCGCGGAAGCGCAGGGTCACCTTGACCTTGTCGCCCTCCTCGAAGAAGCGGTGCATGGCCTTGGCCTTCACGTCATAGTCGTGTGTGTCGATATTGGGCCGGAGCTTGATTTCCTTGAGCTCGACGACCTTCTGCTTCTTGCGCGCCGCGGCCTTCTTCTTCTGCTCCTCGAAGCGGAATTTGCCGTAGTCGAGGATTTTGCAGACGGGCGTCTCGGCGTTCGAGACGATCTGGACAAGATCCATGCCGGCTTCTTCGGCGGCTTCCAGCGCGGACGCCAGAGGCATTACGCCCTGCTTTTCACCGTTCTGGTCGATCAGGAGCACGCGCGCGGCGCGGATATCCTGATTCATGGGCGGCCCATCCTTGACGGGCGGAGTTTGCATCGGACGGCGAATGGGCGTCGTTTCCTTATGTGGTCGAGAGAAGATTGGCGGCTGTCATACGGAAACGCGCGGCGACCCGCCCCGTTTCCTGACAGCGCAATATGACCCTACGCGGCCCAATCTTCAAGGCGTGGGCCCCGGACGCCCCTCTGGCCACGCCTCATACAGATCAACCACGGCAGAAAAGACACGATCGACCGTAAGATCCTCGATCGGGGCGAACTGGCCCCGAGTCTCATTGGAGGCCACGGTAGCGGTCCTCGGTCCCCATGGGCCATACAGCCACCACTGGGTCGGGCCGAACAGGCCGAGCGTCGGCCGACCGAGAGCCGCCGCGACATGCATCAGGCCGGAGTCATTGCCGACGAACAGGGCCGCACGGTCGATGGCCGCAGCCGAGCACAGGATGTCGCCCTTGCCGACGCAGTCGATGCCGCGATCCCCGGCCGCCTCTAGCGCCGGAGTGGCAGGGGGCCGGTCGCCCGGGCCGCCGACGGGCATGAAGCGCCAGCCGTCAAAGCGGGGGTCGGCCTTCAGCCGCTCGACCAGCTGACCCCAGCGGTCGGCGGGCCAGGACTTGCCCGGCTGGTGGGCGATGGGCGCCAGGGCGATGATCGGACCGGGTCCGGTTCCGGCCGCCAGCTGCGGATCGATGACGGCGGCGGCTTCCCTGCGCGCCGTGTCGTCGAGGAAGATTTCGGGATTCAGCGGGGCATCGGCGCCCGTCAAGCGCGTGACCATCTCGACCTTGCTGACGCCGGTCTCCCACTGGCGGGTGTAGACGACGCGCCGTCTCGTGGGCACCAGCCAGGCGAGGGCCGAGCCCCGGATGTCGATCACCAGGTCCCAGCGGGTGTTCCGCACCTGACGCCACAGGTCGAACCAGTGTCCGGACATGGGCTTCTTGTCGAGGATGATGATCCGCTCGACCCCGGGGGCGGCGCGAAAGAACGGAGCCGGGGGCCGACCGCAGGCCACGGTGATCGCGGCACCCGGAAATTGTCGCCCGATCTCGCGGATCACGCCCGAGGAAATCACGCAGTCGCCGATGCGATTGGAGGTGACGAACAGGACCTGGGGGGCGGGTGTCATGCGATTCCGTCTTCGCTTCCGGGGTCAGGTCTGGCTATCAGGGTCTGCGACCCATGGCGAGAGGAGCCGCACATGACCGATCACCTGACCCGTCCCGACGGCGAACATCTGGCCCTGAAACAGGTTGAAGGCGAGGGGCCCGTCGTCCTGTGGGTCGGGGGCTTTCGCTCGGACATGGAGGGGACCAAGGCGCTGGCGCTTGAGGCTGCCGCGCGCGAACGGGGCTGGGCCTTCGTGCGCTATGACCATTTCGCCCACGGGCAGTCGACGGGGGAATGGCGCAAGGCCACCGTCGGCAGGTGGTGCGAGGATGCCTGTGCCCTGGTCGATCATCTGGTCGGGACGGGCGGGCGGCAGGTGGTGCCGGTCGGATCGTCGATGGGCGGCTGGGTGGCGCTGAACCTGACGCTGGCACGGCCGCAGGCGGTCAAGGGTCTGGTGCTGATCAATCCGGCGCAGGACTTTACCGAACGGCTGATGTGGCCGGACCTGGGGCCGGACCGTCAGGCCGAGATTCTGGAGACCGGCGAGACCCTGATGCCGGACGAGGGGCTGGGGCCCTATGTGCTGACCCGGACGATGTTCGAGGAGGCCCGCACGCGCGTGCTGCCGGAAGGCCCCCTGCCGATCCACTGTCCGGTGCACATCCTGCAGGGACGAAAGGACACCTCTGTGCCTTGGCGCCACCAGCTGGCCCTGATCGCGCAGCTGGAGTCGGCGGAGGTGCGGCTGGACCTTATCGCCGACGGGGACCACCGGCTGTCGGGTCCCGGCGATCTGGCGCGCATGATCGCAGCCGTCGAGGCTATGCGGTCAGTCTGATCGTTCGGTTTTGTCTGGAAAGACCGCGGGCTCAGGCGCCGACGCGGCGCAGGCCCCCGGCCGTGGTCGGGCGCTGCTCGCCGCCTGACAGGATCACGCGGTCGATGCGGGTCTTCTCGGCGCGGAAGGCGGCCAGATCAGCTCCGCCGAGGATGGTTCCCTCCTGGGTCTTGACCCCGGACGGGTTGATCCGTCGGCCGTTCTGCCAGATCTCATAGTGAAGGTGCGGGCCTGTAGAGGCGCCGGTCGAGCCGACATAGGCGACGACCTGTCCCTGCCGGACGCGGACGCCGGCGCGGATGCCCGAGCCATAGCGCGACAGGTGGGCATAGCCGGTCTCAAGGCCGTTGGCGTGACGGATGCGCAGCCAGTTGCCATAGCCACCCCAACGACGGGCCTCGACCACCACACCGTCAGCAGGGGCCAGCACCGGCGTTCCGGTCGGCGCGGCAAAGTCGATGCCCTGGTGCATGCGGCGGTAGCCGGAGATCGGGTGACGGCGATAGCCATAGGAGGAGCTGACCCGGGCCCGGTCCAGCGGCGTGCGCATGAAGGCCGAGCGCATATTCTTGCCCGAAGCATCGAAATACTGGGCCTCGGCCGAGTTGGCCGGCTTGAAGCGGTAAAAGACCTGACCCTTGAGCTCGGCATACAGAAGCTCGCCGGCCTCAACCACGCGGCCGCTTTCGGTGACGGTCTGGCTGAACACCAGTACAAACTCGTCGGAGGCCCGGATATCCCGATCCAGGTCGAACTTGTGCGAGAACAACTGGGTCGCCTTGCGGATCACAGAGCCGTTGGCACCGGCCTGACGGGCCGTGGCATAGATCGAGCCCTTGACGGTGCTGCGGACCACGACGGTCTCGTGGGTGACCTTTTCCTCGATGGCGCGAAGGCGAAGGGCCCCGTCGAAGGTACGCGACACGGTCAGCTGGCTGGCCGGGCCCGTACGCATGGTCAGGCCGATCAGGCGCGCCCCGCCCCGGCCGCCGCGCGGCTGGGCGATGGCGGTCTCGAACCGGAGACCGGCGCGCAGCTCATTGACATCATAGGCGTTGGCGATGGTCTGGGTAACGGCGCGGGCCTCTTCGTCCGGGATACCGGTGCGGCGCACGGCCTGCTCGAAGGTTTCGCCCTTGCGGATCTGGACCGGGATGGCTTCCGGTGTGCCCATGCCAACCGGAGTTCCGGCGGCGGCGATCGCCTGGGCTTCGAGCTGGGTGATGGATTCGGCACTGACAACAACGGGAACCTCGGCCCTTACCGGGTGGTAGACCCGGCCCGCCAGCATGGCGACCACCAGGGCCGCGCAGGCGGTGAAGATGTGCGGCGCAAGGCGCATCGGTTGGCGGCGCGGATCAAATTGAGCCATCGTTTCCCGACATATCGACGACGCCCATACGGCGCCACGCGTGATACCAGCAAGTTCCGCGCCGAAGACGCCCCTCCGGCACCGGAGGTCCGCCTATAGCCCGTCAGCCCCCCAATGTGAAGCGCAAGGGTTACGAAGTCTTAATGGCAAGGCCTGTTTTTCCGTGTTCAAGGCAGACATAGCGAGAACAAAGTCGTCTGCTTCGAGTTATGCGGGATGAGAACGGCGAATCCGGCCCTGAATTGCGCGAGATCGCTGACAACATCCGATCGTTCAACCAGTGTTCTTGGGGCAACTATACAGTGCTCATGAAGCAACAGCCCGTGCATCCGCCTGCACAGCTGAACCGGACAGGGACCGGGGCGTCAAACAGGCGCGTCCCGTTCAGGGACAGGTTATAGCCGTCTCGTGAGCACCTCCCCGCCAGCACCTGGAGACACGGACCGTCCGCCTCCCCCCGTTCGGAAGCGGCCCGGGCGGGCGTGGCCGCGCGTGCTGACTGCGGTCATCGTCGGCGTGTTGATCCTGCTGGCGGCGCTTTATCTGAACCGGCGGATGGTGGCGCGCGAGATTCTGGTCGGCTGGCTGGACCGACAGGGGATCGCCGCCGAGGTCGAGGTCGAGCGGATCGAGCTGAACGGCTTTGTCGGGCGTATTTTGGTCGGAGATCCCGAGGACCCGGACTTCGTCGCCGAGCGGGTTGAGGTAGATTACAGCCTGACCGCCCCCTGGTCTGAGGTCGGGTTCGGCGCCCGCCCCAGCCGCATCCGACTGGTGGCGCCCTCACTCAGAGCCACCTGGCAGGACGGGCGCTTCAGCTTCGGCAGCCTGGATCCCCTGATCGAACGGTTCACGGGCCGACCGGTCCAGCCCGAGGCCTCTTCCCCCCTGGTTCTGGTCGAGCAGGGCGAGTTGCGCCTCACCACGGCATACGGCCCCGTGCGAGTGCTGGCGGATGCCCGGATCGAGGACAGTCGTCTGGTCCGACTGACGGCCCGCATGCCGAAGTCGGCGCTGGCGCTGGATGACCAGTCCGTTCGGGGGCTGAGCGCAGATCTGGACCTGACCACGCGCAGCGATCGCATGACCCTCAGCCTGACCGCGGCAGCCGACAACGCGAGCGGTGCGGACACCATCGCCCGTGATTTGACGCTCAATGTCGAGGCCGTCCTCCCCTATCCGAAAGGAACCCCGCTGAGGCTCGACGGGCCGGGGCAGATCGAGCTGTCGCTGGATGCGGCGACCTATTCTGCCGGTGACACCGAGGCGCAGACTGTGTCGATCGACATGTCCGGCGACGGACAGTTCGACGGCATTCTGACCCGCCCCCGGTTTGAGGGACGCAGCCGGGGGACAACCACAGCCGGGCGGTTCACGGCAGCAGGCTCAACCGTGACGGAGGCTCGAGTGGAGTTGGGTGACGCTACGACAACGCTCGATCTGTCCGCCGAGGCCGCGCGCTGGAGCCTTGTGGGCCCGGCCCGGGTTCGGGCTGTCCGCTTTGACAGCGAGGCCTTTGGCGGTCGCGATGTCGACCTTGCCACGCCGCGTCTGGTCGCCGGGGGCCGCGAGGGCCGGTTCGAGGTCACCGGGACGTGGCAGGCCACTGCGGGACAGTTGTCCTCAGGCGAGTTGCGACTGGCCGGTGTGTCGGGCCGGCTTAATCTCGATCTGGTCTCGGACGGGGCGCTGCGCCTGACCGGACAGATGTCCGCCGCCCAGGGCCGCTGGCCCCTGCTGGGAGCGCGCGCCGCAGATGACGTGCCGGAGCTTGGCGCGATGAAGGCCGCGCTGGGCGATTTCCGGCTGAACGCGCCTGGCTTTGTCTATCGCTCAGGGGTCGGCGGCGGGCGTCTGGACCTGACCCGGCCCGTCGCCATCCGGCCACTCAGCGGGGGTCAGCTCACGATCCGCGAGGGCGATGCCCCCGTTCTGGTGCTGCGGGACGGCGAGGCCCCGGGGGGGCAGTTGCGCCTGACCTCGACAGGTGGTGGCGGCCTGCCCGAGGCCGAGGTTTCCGTGCCACGCTGGGCCCTGATCCCCGGCGGGTTCTTGGCGGATTTCGACGGTCAAGCCGCACTGGACTTCGGTCTCGGGCGCGGCCTGACCGTGTCCGGCGACGGACGTTTGCAGAACGTGGGCGGGGCGCTGACCGTCACCACCACAGACTGTCTGGCCGTCACCGCGGAACGGCTGGAACTGGGCGAGAATGACGTTGCGCACGTGGCCACTGGCCTATGCCCGACAGGGCGCGCGCCTCTGGTGCGGATCGCCGACGGCGGCTGGCGGGTGGACGGGCAACTGGCGGGCGGCTCGGGACGGGCGCCCTTCCTCGCGCTCGGGGTCGAGGACCTGAGTGGCGCACTTCAGGTCGTCGGACGCCCGCAAGGCCTGTCGCTGGACCTGACGGTCGGCGAGGCCCGGATCGAGGATGCGACCCGGCCGATCCGCTTTCACCCGCTGGAAGGGCGGGGCATGGCCCGGATGCGGGGCGACTCGTGGACGGGGGACTTTGTCCTGACCCGGAACGGCAGAGAGGTGGCGCAGCTGGACCTGGCGCACGACGGCCTGACGGGTGTCGGCGGCGTTGATATCTCCACCGGAGACCTGAGCTTTGCCAAAGGGGGTCTTCAACCGTCGATCCTGACGCCGCTCGCCGCGGATCTGGTCGGTGAACCGGTCACCGGCGTGGCGCGCTTTGACGGGCGGATCGCCTGGACGCCCGTGGACGGGACCAGCACCGGACGACTGGCGCTTCGCGACCTGACGTTTTCCAGCCCCGCCGGACAGATCATGGGGCTGGAAGGCTCTGTCGACTTCACCAGCCTCGCTCCGCTGACCACCGCGCCGGACCAGTCGCTGACTGCCCGATCGCTGGAGATCGCGGGTGGCGTCTCTGATCTCGGCGTGACCTTCACCCTGGACAAGGCGGCGCTGTCCGTTTCGGGTGCAGAGCTGGCGGTGGGGGCCGGACAGGTCACCGTCGAACCCTTCGACATCCCGCTGGACCCGGCCGTTCCCTGGGGCGGGACGGTCCTGCTCGAACGGGTGCAGGTGGGCGATCTGGTTGCGGGGGCGGGCTTTGGCGACAAGGTGCAGCTGGATGCCGTCGTCTCGGGCAGCATCCCGTTCGTGCGCAGCCCGGATGGCCAGATCCGCATCTCGGGCGGGTCGCTGCAGGCTGTCCAGCCGGGGCGTTTGTCGATCCAGCGCGAGGCGCTGTCCGGGCTGGAAGCGGGAGGCGGGGGCGAGGCGATCCCGCCGGGCGTGGTCGAGGACCTGGCCTATCAGGCGATGGAATATATGGCGTTCGACAGCCTGACCGCCCGCGTCGACAGTCTGGACGGCGGGCGGCTGGGGGTGCTGTTCCGCATCATGGGGCGTCACGACCCACCCGAGCGCCAGGAACTGCGGCTGGGCCTGCTGGATGTGATCCGGCGCGATTTCCTCGGCCAGCCGCTGGAGCTGCCGTCCGATACCGGCATCCGGCTGACGCTCGACACGACCTTCAATCTGGACCAGATCGTCTCCGACATCCTGGCGCTGAACCGTGCCCGGCGGGGGGAGCCCGATCCTGAGCCGGCGAGCGAGCCGTAACCCGAACCCGATCCGTGCGTTCAGACCCTGTTCACCCCCGTTGGCGCTGTATGGCATCGACACTGATGGAGACTTCCGGACATGAGGCCCTTTCTGCCCTACCGCAAAGCCCCCGCCCTGCTGGTCGCCGCGACCGTGCTGGCGCTGGGCGCGTGCACGCCGACCATTCGCCTGGAAGTCGCCCCGATCGAGATCTACGCCAAACTCGACGCCGACGTCCGGGTCCGCCTTGATCGGGAGCTGCAAGAGCTGCTGATCGAGAACCCCAACCTGTTCTGATGAACCGAGCCCTGAAGGGTATGACCATGACTTTCCGCAAACTCTTCGTCATCGCCGCAGCCGTCGCCGCTTTGGGCGTCGCCGCGACCGGTGCGTTCGCCCAGTCGGCCGAGCAAAAGGCGATGGTGGACCGCGCCAAGGCCGAGGGCATCGTCGGCGAACAGGCCGACGGCTATCTGGGCTTTCGCGTCAGCTCT
>NZ_DDOD01000002.1:33019-37042 GCF_002341485.1 Brevundimonas sp. UBA2503
CGATCCCGCGCTGAACGAGGCGGTGCAGGTGATCAATTCGGGCCGCCGTCAGGCCTATGCCCGCAGCGCCGCAGAAGCCGGCACGACTGCGGCCGTCGCCGGCGCGGTGATGTTCGAGACCCAGCTGCTGCCGCGCATCACTTCTGGCCAGTGGTACCGCACCAACGATGGACGCTGGGTCCAGCGTTAAATCCTGATATCCAGATAGCTACCGGGGCGCAGGGGGCGATCCGCCGCCTGCGCTTCGGTGCGTGAAGGCTCCGTGGGGGCAGCCGCAGCGGGCCGGGCGGCGACCTGCTGGACCGTCTCGACCTGGGCCAGCGCCTGCCGGAAGAACGCCGCCTGTGCCTGACGAACAGCTGGAACGGGTCCCGCAGCGGGCGCAGCGGCCGGGTTCAGGGACGTGAAGGGGCGGATGTCGCTCATCCCTGACAGGTTAACGAACAGGGTTCAGAAATCGTTAACGGCGTGGACAGGTGACGGGGGTCAGGGGCGCTCGGCGGGGTCGTTGAGGGCGTCGACCAGACGGCGGACATCTGCCGCATCCGTCAGGGGCCCGGTGTGTTTGGCGACCACCCGGCCATAGGCATCGACCGCATAGGTTTCCGGCACGCCCGCTATGCCCAGATCCAGCCCGGCCTGACCCTCGGCATCGACCAGCACCATGGAAAACGGATCACCCAGCTCGTCCAGAAACTCGCGGGTGGCCGCAGGCTCGTCCTTGTAGGCGATGCCGACGATAGCAATCCCCTGATCCTTCAGCGCCATCAGGGCAGGATGTTCGATCCGGCACGGCGCGCACCAGGAGGCGAACATATTGACCAGCATGGGCCGTCCCACCCCGGCCGTCCTGATGTCCACCTGCCCCGGCCCGGCGACATCGCCGGTCAGCATGGGCAGGACGGTTTCGGGAACGGGTTGTCCGACGAGGGCATCGGGCTTGTAGGCCGGATCGCGGTTCAGGGCCCAACCTGCGAACAGGATGGCGAGGCCGACCAGAACGACCAGAGGGAGCAGGGCCAGCCAGCGTTTCATTGGTTGTCACCCTCCAGCCGCTCAAGCTCGCGTTTCCAGCGGCGCGCCTGCGTCAGGCAGCGGGCCACCACGGCGACCAGCACACCGACCGTCACCGCCCAGGCGGGCCAGACGAAGGCGGCATAGGTGCCCATATCCAGATCGATCATCCCTGAGCCTCCCGCGCGCGGCGCGCCCTGATCGCCAGCACCCGGCGGCGCACGACCTCGGTGCGGATCGCCGTCAGCCAGACGGCGAGGAACAGCAACAGCCAGGCGGTCATCATGGTCAGCAGCGGCCACAGATAGGCCGGGTCCAGACTGGTCCCTCCGGCGCGCAGCAGCGACGCCGGTTGATGCAGGGTATTCCACCAGTCGACCGAGAACTTCACGATCGGCAGATTGATCAGGCCGACCAGCCCCAGAACGGACGCGGCGCGGGCGCCCCGGCCCTCGTCGTCAAACGCGCCGCGCAGAACGGCATAGGCGATATAGAGCAGGAACAGCACAAGCATGGAGGTCAGCCGCGCGTCCCAGACCCACCAGGTGCCCCACATGGGCTGACCCCACAGGGCGCCGGTGACCAGAGCCAGACCGGTAAAGGCCGCGCCGGGCAGCACCGCCGCCCGGGCCGCCGCATCGGCCAGCGAATGCCGGAAGATCAGATAGAACAGGCAGCTGAGGCCCAGCGAGGCATAGACCGCCAGCCCCAGACTGGCCGCCGGCACATGGATAAACAGGATCCGCACCGTGTCGCCCTGCAGGGCGTCCTCGGGCACGCGGAAGGCCCAGACCGAGCTCACAAGCAGCAGCACCGCCGCGATCACCCACAGGGGGCCGATCAGCGGGCGGGTGACGCGCATGAACCTGTCGGGATTGGCCAGACCGAACATGGGCGCGGCTTACCCCTCAGACCCGAAGGCGGCAAGCGGCCCGCATGTCGCGGCCAAGGTCGCGGGGGGCGGCGTCATGTGCGGCTGCCCCGGAGGCCCGCGGCCCCGGCCAGCACGCCGATCATCGTTGCCACAAGGGCGCAGGCGCACAGCAGGGCCAGCGCCGGGGCGGGCGAGCGGCCGTCCGCCTGCGCGACCAGCGCCCCCGCGCCGAAGATCACGGGCGGCAGGAACAGCGGCAGGACGATGACCGCGATCAGCAGCCCGCCCTTGCGCGCACCGATCGCCAACGCCGCGCCCAGCGCGCCGGTGGCGGAAAAGGCGAGGGCGCCGACCGCCGCCGTCAGGGCCAGCAGGGGCAGTTGCGCCGGGGCAAGGCCAAGGGCGATCCCCACGGGCAGGGTCATGGCGGCCAGCGGCAGGCCGATGGTCAGCCAGTGCGCCAGTGCCTTGAGCGCCACCACGCCCTCGTCCGGCAGGGGGCCGAGCGCCAGAAGGTCGAGGGTGCCGTCCTCGAAGTCGCGTTCGAACAGCCGTTCCAGCGTCAACAAACTGGCCAATGAAAGCGCCAACCAGACCAGTCCCGGCGCCAAACTGGCCAATTGATCGAGGCGCGGCCCGGCGCCCAGCGGCACGATGACCGCGAGGCTGAGCAGGAAGCCGCAGGCCAGCAGCGGTCCGCCGCCGCCATTCCAGGACAGGGCCATTTCGCGCCGGAGCAGAAGCAGGGCCGCGCTCATGCTGTCCCGCCGATCTCGCAGGTGCGGGCGGGGATCGGAAGGGGGTCGTGGACGGCTGCGAGCAGAATACCGCCGCCGGCCAGATGCGCCTGCATCAGCTGGCCGACCTCAGCCCGCCAGCGGGCGTCGAGCGGCGACAGGGGCTCGTCCAGCAACCAGACCGGACGCGGGGCCGCCAGCAGGCGGGCCAGCGCCAGCCGCCGCCTCTGCCCCGCCGACAGTCGGCGCACTTCCAGATCCATCAGACCTTCGAGACCCAGCGCCCTCACCGCTTCGTCGATGCCGCCGGGGCCACCACCGCACCAGCCGACCTGAAAGGCCAGTTCGTCGCGCGCGGTGCGGCCCGACCGAAAGCCGTCCTGATGGCCGATCAGATGCAGATGACGGGTGCGGGCGACCTCGAGGTCGAGATCCTGCCCATTGTCGTCGAACCTCATCCGCCCGGCCTCGGGCGTCAGCAGTCCGGCAATGGCGCGCAGCAGGCTGCTCTTGCCGGCGCCGTTAGCTCCCGTGAGAGCCACGGCCTCGCCCGGGCGGACGCTCAGGTTCAGGTCCTCGAACAGTCTGCGCTCGCCGCGCCGCACCGCCACACCCTCGAGCGTGAGGCGGATCATACCGGCACCGTCGTTTTGAGAACCGCTCTCAATGTCCATGACGCCGACAGGGATACATGGACGCGCGCGCAGCCGCGCACTATATCCGCGTGTGCCGCAGCAGGCTTTCGCCGCGCGCGCCGGGGACCTGTGTGCCCCTGCGTCTGTCGCGCGATCGCGCAACCGGATGTCCGGGCGGCCTTTGCCAGAGGAAGCTCTCCATGCCGTCAATCGACACTCACGCCACCCGCCGGGATCTCGCCGTCGGGCGTAAGAAGTATGCCTATTACAGCCTTGCCGCCGCAGAGGAAGCCGGTCTGACCGGGATTTCCCGCCTGCCGCGCTCGATGAAGGTGCTGCTCGAGAATCTGCTGCGTAACGAGGACGGGGTCTCGGTCACCGCCGAGGACCTGAAGGCCGTCGCCGCCTGGGTCGAGAACAAGGGCTCGGTCGAGCACGAGATCGCCTTCCGTCCGGCGCGCGTGCTGATGCAGGATTTTACGGGTGTGCCCGCCGTCGTCGATCTGGCCGCCATGCGCGACGCCATGACGGCGCTGGGGGCCGACCCCTCGCGCATCAATCCGCTGAACCCCGTCGATCTGGTCATCGACCACTCGGTGATGGTCGACCACTACGGCACGCCCGAAGCCTTCGAGGCCAATGTCGCCCGTGAGTATGAGCGCAATATCGAGCGCTACAAATTCCTGCGCTGGGGCTCGTCCGCCTTCAACAATTTCCGCGTCGTGCCCCCGGGAACCGGCATCTGCCACCAGGTGAACCTGGA
>NZ_DDOD01000002.1:37071-100107 GCF_002341485.1 Brevundimonas sp. UBA2503
CACACCACCATGATCAACGGCCTTTCGGTTCTGGGCTGGGGCGTGGGCGGTATCGAGGCCGAGGCCGCGATGCTGGGCCAGCCGATCCCGATGCTGATCCCGGAAGTGGTGGGCTTCAAGCTGACCGGTCGCCTGCCGGAAGGGGCCACGGCCACCGATCTGGTGCTGACCGTCACCCAGATGCTGCGCAAGCGCGGCGTGGTCGGCAAGTTCGTCGAATTCTTCGGCCCGGGCGTCAACGTCCTGACCATCGAAGACCAGGCCACCATCGCCAACATGGCCCCGGAATATGGCGCGACCTGCGGCTTCTTCCCTGTGTCGCAGGCGACGCTGGATTATCTGACCGCCACGGGGCGCGACAAGGCGCGCGTGGCGCTGGTCAAGGCTTATGCCGAAGCGCAGGGCCTGTGGATCGACGAAAGTTCCGAAGATCCGGTGTTCACCGATGTTCTGGAACTGGACATGGCCGAGGTCGTGCCGTCGCTGGCCGGACCCAAGCGTCCGCAGGACCGGGTCGAACTGACCAATGCTGCCCCGGCCTTCCAGACGGCGCTGGGCGAGGTGTTCAGCCGCGACGCCGACGCGCCGCGCGTCGCCGTCGAGGGTGAAAAATTTGACCTCGGCGACGGCGATGTGGTGATCGCCGCCATCACCAGCTGCACCAATACCTCCAACCCGTCGGTGCTGATCGCCGCCGGTCTGGTGGCCCGCAAGGCCAGGAAGCTGGGCCTGTCGGTCAAGCCGTGGGTGAAGACCTCGCTGGCCCCCGGCTCGCAGGTGGTCACCGACTATCTGACCGCCGCCGGTCTGCAGGACGACCTGAACGCCATGGGCTTCAACCTGGTCGGCTATGGCTGCACCACCTGTATCGGTAACTCGGGTCCGCTGGACCCGGCGATCTCGAAGGCCATCAATGACAATGGTCTGGTCGCCACCTCGGTGCTGTCGGGCAACCGCAATTTCGAGGGCCGCGTGAACCCCGATGTGCAGGCCAACTATCTGGCCAGCCCGCCGCTGGTCGTGGCCTATGCCCTGGCCGGTTCCATGCGCATCGACATCACGAAAGATCCGATCGGCAAGGACAAGAAGGGCAAGGACGTCTTCCTGAAAGACGTCTGGCCGACCAATCAGGAAATCGCCGACATCCAGAGGAAGTCGGTCACCCCGGCCATGTTCGCCAAACGCTATGCCGATGTCTTCAAGGGCGACCGGCACTGGCAGGGTATCGAGACCGCCGGTGGCCAGACCTATGCCTGGGACGACACCTCGACCTATGTGCAGAACCCGCCCTATTTCGACGGCATGACCATGGAGCCGGCGGCCGTCACGGATGTGGTCGAGGCGCGCATCCTGGGCATCTTCGGCGACTCGATCACCACCGACCACATCAGCCCGGCCGGTTCGATCAAGAAGAGCTCGCCCGCCGGGGCCTATCTGACCGATCATGGCGTCGATGCGCTGGACTTCAACTCGTACGGGGCCCGTCGCGGTAACCACGAGGTGATGATGCGCGGCACCTTTGCCAACATCCGCATCCGCAACAAGATCACGCCCGAGATCGAGGGCGGGGTGACCAAACACTTCCCGTCGGGCGACACCATGTCGATCTATGACGCGGCCATGCGCTATCAGTCCGAGGGCCGTCCGCTGGTGGTGTTCGCGGGCAAGGAATACGGCACCGGGTCGTCGCGCGACTGGGCGGCCAAGGGCACGCGCCTGCTGGGCGTCCGCGCCGTCATCGCCGAAAGCTATGAACGCATTCACCGGTCGAACCTGATCGGCATGGGCGTGGTGCCGCTGCAGTTCAAACAGGACGGCTGGACCCGTCTGGGCCTGACGGGCGAGGAGATCGTCACCATTCGCGGCCTGTCGGACGCCAATGTCGGCAAGCTGAAGCCACGTCAGGACCTGTGGGTCGAGCTGTTCCGCGCCGCAGATGGCAAGATGGCCCGCTTCCCGGTGCGCTGCCGCATCGATAATGCCACCGAGCTGGAGTATTTCAGCGCCGGCGGCGTGATGCCCTATGTGCTGCGGAACCTGGCCCGCGACTGACCTTTAGTCTGACCGCGATGGAAAAGGCCGGGGTTCGCTCCGGCCTTTTTCTTTATCCGCCGAACGCTTCGCGGCAGAGCTGGCGGCCGAACGCATCCCCCAGGGCGACGCGGCGGGCGCCGACGTCGTCTCTCCGGTCAGACAGGACCGCCGAGAGGGGGTAGCGCCCAACCACCCGTCCGCGCCGGTCGATCAGGTCGACACTGCCTGAGAGTTGCGCACGCCCATCCTCTCCGATCAAATCCGATCCGCGATCCAGCGCATGGATGAAGACCACAGCCCGCACACCTCGCTCGCCACGCGCGCAGGCCTCCGTCTGGCGACGAAACGCGGGAACGAACGCTTCGGAGAAATCATCCGCCGGGCTGTAGTAACTGCTCTTTACCTCGATCCGGTCGATACGCAGTCCGGTGGCAGTGAGAGGGTCGAGCGCAATATGGGTGTCAGGATCCCAATCCCAGAATTCGGACGTGCATCCGCCCAGAGCCAATGCTGTGACGATACCCGTCAGTCCCGCGTACCGCATCAGTTCGGCGTCGCGTTGTGCGGGCCGGGGCGGCGCGGGTTGCGGGAGAAGGCGGCGTCGCACAGGGCCCGACCGAAGGCCTCGGCCACGATCATCTGGCGGTCACCGAAGATGCCGGCGATGCGGCCCCCGGCGTCGACCTCGACGATCAGCGGGTAGCGACCCACGACCAGATTGTCCCGGCTGGGATCGACCAGTTCGGCCACGGCGCGGACCTGGTGCCGGCCTTCGCCGTTGAGGGCGACCTCCAGACGTCCGGCGCGGTGCACGTCCTCGACGTGAAGCCTGAGGTCGAGCGGCCAGGTGCCGTAGGCGCAGGTGCGCATCTCCTCTCCGACCTCGTCCACGAAGGTGTCGGAGAAATCGTCCTCGACCTGCAGCCAGTCGCTGGACATGTAGATGGTCCCGATCGAGGCGGTCTCGGCCAGGCCGGGCGGCAGGTCGAGCGGGGGGCCGCCCTCGACGACGGGAGCACAGGCGGCGCTGGCCAGAACGGCGAGCACCGAAGCGGAAACAAGGGCGGATCGGATCATTTCAGGAACCGGGGTTATGAAGGGCCTGAACCGCGTCATGACCCGGGATTTCGCCCGGACCTAGGCCGTAGACTCATAAACGCGCAGCCACAGTCGCATCGAGGCGAGTTGGACCATGGCGAGGAAGTTTTCGGCCAGCTTGTCGTAACGGGTTGCAACCCTGCGGAAGTGCTTCAGCTTGGAGAAGAAGCGCTCGATCAGGTTGCGCTCACGGTACAGCCATGTGCTGAAGTACGGTTTTGACCGGCGATTGGCCTTGGGCGGTATATTGGCGAACGCCCCTTTCTCGCGGAGAGATGCGCGGATGCGGTCGGCGTCGTAAGCCTTGTCCGCCAGCACGATTGTTCCTGCGCTGACATGATCGAGTAGATCGTCAGCCGCTTGCCCGTCGTGGCTTTGCCCAGCGGTCAGTCTAAGCCGGATCGGGAGACCTTGCCCGTCGACGACCGCATGGATTTTGGTCGTGAGCCCGCCTCGGGAACGACCGAGACAATGATCTCGATCCCCCTTTTTGCCGTCGCAGCCTGTTGGTGGGCGCGAACGGAAGTGCTGTCGATCATCTGAATGTCGCCGTCATGGGCGGCTGCGATGGTATCCATCATCCGGTCCCAAACGCCAGCCTTCCGCCACCGGATGAAGCGGTTATAGCAGGTAGTGCGCGGGCCATAACGCTCGGGCAGGTCACGCCAAGGCGCACCGGAACGCAGCACCCAGAAAATACCGTTCAGCACGCGCCGATCATCGACGCGCGGCACACCTCTAGGCTTGTTGGGCAGGAGCGGTTCGATCACGCGCCACTCAAAGTCGGTCAGGTCATATCGGCTCATATGGCCGCTGAATCAGAAACCTCAGCAAAAGAAAAGACAGAGCATTCCTGACTGAGATTGGTATGCTGCGACAACACCATGGATCACTCGATGCTGCCCGAACCTCTCAATACAGAACTCGCAAATCTGATGGATGAGTTGCAACGTCCCCCGAGCGGCGACGAACTGGCTGGCGGATGGCAACCGGCGCTAAAAACACGATGGGCAGACTGGTTTGTCGTATTGCGCAACAACCTCGAGGCGGGAGAAGAAACGCCTCCAGGGTGGGGTATTCTGCGAGCGATGGACTTCGATGGTGTATCAGATACCCCGCTGGCAAAGCGCGCAAGTCGGATTGGACGCCTCGTCGACGAATGGAAAAGCGCGAGGTAGCAGACCCATCAGTTTATGAGTTCACGGCCTAGTGTATTTTCAGCAATGAAACCGGTCGCTGAGCCCCGGAAGTCAGTCCAGTTTCAGGGCCTCGGCCAGCAGGCGGGCTTCGGCGGCGCGGCTGGAGCCGGTACGCCAGGCCACGACGATTTCGCGCGTCGGGGCGTCGGCGCTGATGGGGCGGACGACCACGCCCGGGTCATCGGCAAGACCGGCGCGCACGGCCATCTGGGGCAGGAAGCTGACCCCGAGGCCGGATGAGACCATCTGCACCAGCGTATGCAGGGAGGTCGCGGCGAAGACGTCCTCGCCGCGGGGGGCCTCGATATCGAACGCGGCGAGCGCCTGGTCGCGCAGGCAGTGGCCGTCTTCCAGCAGGATCAGGTCATCGGCGCGGAGCGACCCGGGCGGGATCGGCCCGGTGCCCGCCAACCGGTGGCCGATGGGGGCGGCGGCGAGGATCTCGTCATCGCCGATCCGGGCGTGGTCGATGCCAGGGGCATTATAGGGCAGGGCGATGACGGCAGCATCCAGCTGTCCCGCCTTCAGACCGGCGACCAGACGTGGGGTCAGGTCCTCGCGGATGAACAGGCGCAGGGCCGGATAGGCGACCTTCAACCCCGGCAGCTTGGCGGGCAGCAGGAAGGGGGCGACGGTCGGGATGAGCCCGAGACGGAACCGGCCGGACAGGGGCTTGCCCGCATTGCGCGCGGCCTCGACCAGATCCTCGGTGCGGGCCAGGACATCTTCGGCCCGGCGCACCGCCTCGGAGCCGACGGCGGTCAGCTGGACCCGGCCCCGGGTGCGTTCGACGACGGCCGCGCCCAGGATACGCTCCAGCTCCTGCACACCCGAGCTGAGCGCCGGCTGGCTGACGTGGGCGGCCTCGGCGGCACGGCTGAAGGAGCCGTGCTCGGCGAGGAGTTTGAGATATTGCAGCTGGCGCAGGGTGGGCAGCACGCGGAACACTCCGGGGGAACGGGACGTTCAGTGTACGCCTTCGCATAAGCGAAATCTATTCGCGGATGCGAAAGGATTGATTTGACTTCCGGGACCGCAGCCCCCAAGTCCCCGCCATGCGGTCGGCTCCCCCCGGCCCGTGACATTCTTTCATCCCAGACCCAAGGAGAGCCCATGCTCGGCGTCGGCGAAAAACTGCCTGCATTCAAGATCATCGGCGTGAAGCCCGGCTTCAACAGCCACGAAGAGAACGGCGTCTCGGCCTTTGAGCCGATCACCGAGACCAGCTTTGAAGGCAAGTGGAAGGTCATCTTCTTCTATCCGAAGGACTTCACCTTCGTCTGCCCGACTGAAATCGCCGAATTCGCCTCGCTGGCCCGCGATTTCGAGGACCGCGACACCGTCGTGCTCGGCGGCTCGACCGACAATGAGTTCGTCAAGCTGGCCTGGCGCCGCGACCACTCGGACCTGAACAAGCTGCCGATCTGGCAGTTTGCCGACAACGGCGGCAAGTTCGCCCGCGAGCTGGGCATTCTGAACGAGGAAGAGGGCGTCGCCCTGCGCGCCACCTTCGTCGTCGATCCGCACAATGTCGTCCAGCACGTCTATGTGACCAATCTGAACGTGGGTCGCGCCCCGGCCGACACCCTGCGTGTCGTCGATGCCCTGCAGACCGACGAACTGTGCGCCTGCAACCGCCCCGTCGGCGGCGAGACGCTCGCCGCGTAAGGCGGCGACCTGAGATGTGGAAGGCGGCGTTACATGATCGCCGCCTTCCGCGCTCGCTTCCTTTTTTGGGCGCTATGCTCGGCTCGCGGAGCCTCGCGACTTGAGCGCGGTCGCGCCCGAACTATCAATGTCCATATGCGGCTCAAGCAGCGAGCGACCGCGTCGCGAGCGGTAGCCGCTTCCCGAAGGGAAACCTCAAAAATGTCCCTCGATGCCCTGCGCGATCTGATCCCGGCCTATGCCAGGGATATCTCGTTGAACCTCAGCTCGCTGGCCAGCGAGACGGTGCTGAATGACCAGCAGAAGTGGGGCTGTTTCCTGGCCTCGGCCCATGCGGTCGCGACCGTGCCCGTGGTCCGCGCCATCGAGGCCGCGGCGGCCGACAAGCTGTCGCCCGAGGCCCTGAATGCGGCCCGCGCAGCGGCCGCCATCATGGGCATGAACAACATCTACTACCGGTCCCTGCACCTGATGAAGAACAGGGAATACGGGACCCTGCCCGCGCGACTTCGCATGAACGTCATCGCCAATCCGGGCGTCGACAAGATGGACTTCGAGCTGTGGTGCACGGCGGTGTCGGCTATCAACGGCTGCGGCGCCTGTATTGATGCCCACGAGGCGCCCTTGCGCCAGCACGGCTTTACCGCGCCCCAGGTCCAGGCCGCCCTGCGCATCGGCGCCGTGGTGCACGCCGCGAGCCGCGCGGTTGCCTCGGCCGAAGCGCTGAACGCCTGATCAGAGGGCGGCGGCGCGGGCGTCCATGTGGGCGATCCAGCGCGCAAAGCCGCCGCCGATCACGCCATCGACAAGCTCAGCCAGGGCACCGACGCCCGGGCCCTCTACAATAAAGGTCCAGGTCGGCGTGACCACGCCGCCGACCAGCGGGTAGGTGACGATCAGATCGGCCCGGGTCGCCATGTCGCGCAGAGGGCCGAACGGGGCGTGAAAACGGATCTCGCCCAATACGATTGAAACTGTTCTTCCGTGGTCGAACTGCGTGCCGTCGGGCATGGCCTCGCACCAGCATCCGCCGGGTGCCAGATTCAGACTGAGGTTGGCGGCACTGCCGGTGTAGCTGTGGGCCGGGTCCCACCACAGCCCTACCTCTGAGAACGCATCCGCCACTCCGGCAGTGCCGAGGCGGGTCTGGCCCTCGAACTTCAGGGTGAAGGCATTCTCGCTCCGCGAGACCACCTCGGCGGAAGCCGGGGCTGTCGTAAGGCCAAGGCCGATCAAGGCCACGGCAACAAGGGACATCAGCAATCGCATGGTCGTTCCTCCTGCACTCAGCCAAGCCCTGACCAGTCCAGCGGTCAAGCCTTCTCGAAGGTCAGGGGTTCGCCCCAGAAGCGTTCGACGCGTTCGCTCTGACCGCCGGGAGAGCCGGTCGTGAGGAACCTCAGCCGCCCCTGATCACCCAGCGCATATTCCGGATGGCGGGCGAAATAGCGGTCCAGCGCATCGGCGACGGCATCGGGCTGGCCGATGACGGGCGTGCCTTCGGGCAGGGCCTCGGCAAACAGGTGCGCGACAATGCCATAGTGGGTGCAGCCGAGGATGACCTTGTCCGGCCAGCGCCCGATGCGGCGCCGCAGGGCATCGACGTGATCGCGCACCGTGGTCCGCAGTGCATCCTCGTCGACACCCGCCTCGATCTGGCCCGCCAGACCGGGACAGGGTTCGGTGAAGACGGCCAGGTCCTCGCGCCGCTTGTCGATCTCGATCTCATAGACGCGGCTGTGGGCCGTGGCCTGGGTGCAGAACAGGCCCAGCACCTCGACCGCCGACTTGCGCTCGTCGCGGAACCGGTCGTCGGTCTCGCGGGCATAGGTCCACGGCAGGCCGGTCGCGGCCTCTATGGTCGGGACGATGATGCCCAGCACATTGACGGGCCGGCCGAAGGTTCGCGCGGCCTCTGGCACCCAGGTCTGCTGCAGGCGGCGCAGGGCGATGGCGGACGCCGTATTGCAGGCCAGAACCACGACAGACGCCCCCTCGGCGAACAGTCGCTCGCAGCCCGCGCGAGTCAGATCGACGATCTCCTCACCCTTCAGCCCCCCGTAGGGCGCGTGTTTCTGGTCGGCCAGATAGAGGAAATTCCGGCCGGGAAACCGGCGGGTCAGGGTGCGGTGGATCGTCAGGCCGCCCACCCCGGAATCAAACACACCAATGGCCATCAGGGCCCCTTCATCACGCGCGGGACGGGCCGGACCCGCCGTCATCCCTCATGCCCGGCGTGCCGGACCTGTGGCAAGCCCCGGAGCGGAAGGTCGCATCGGCCCGTCATCACAGTCGGTTCAGGTGACGGCGGGCGCGCCATGGCCTAAGCTGCGCTCCAACATCATCAAGGGAGCCATTTTTCATGGACAGACGCCAGCTTCTCGCCGCAGGGGGCAGCCTTTTTGCCCTCACCGGCTGCGCCAATATGGGTATGGGCATGGGCGGCGGATCGCCCGCCGGCCTGAGCCCCGAGGCCCTCGCCCGCGATGCGGAGATCGCGCGCGCCGTCCTGCCGCAACAGACCCCACGCGCCGAACTGCTGCAGAAGTGGACCGGCCCCTATGAAGGCGTGCCGCCCTGGCCGTCGGTGACCGCCGACAAGCTGAAGGTCGCCATTGTCGAGGGCATCGAGCTGCAGCGGGCCGAGGTCAACGCCATCGCCGACAACCCCGAGCCGCCGACCTTTGCCAACACCATGGTCGCCATGCAGATGGCCGGAGAGCCGCTGGGCCGTGCGCTCAGCCTGTTCGGGGTGATGAGCTCCAACATCGGCTCGCCCGACTATCAGGCCGTCCAGCGCGAGGTGTCGCCGCTGCTGTCGGCCGCCAGCGACGAGACGACCTTCAACGCCAGACTGTTTGCTCGCATCAAGGCCGTGGCCGACGGCGCCCGTGCCGCGGGCCTGACGCCCGAACAGACCCGCATCGCCGAGCGCAGCCGCGACAGCTTTACCCGTAACGGCGCCGCGCTGGATGCCGCCGGCAAGGCCGAGCTGGGCCGCATCAACTCGGCCCTGTCCAGCGCCTTCACCCGCTTTGGCCAGGCCGTGGTGGCCGACGAGAACACCTGGACCGTCCTGACCGACGAATCCCAGACCGCCGGACTGCCCGCGTCGAACAAGGCCGCAGCCGCAGCCGCCGCGCGTGACCGCGATCTGGAAGGCTGGGCGATCGTCAACACGCGCTCCAGCGTCGATCCCTATCTGAGCTTTGCCGACGACCGGGCCATGCGCGAGCAGGTCTGGCGCAAGTTCGTCAATCGCGGTGACAACGGCGGCGCCAACGACACCAATGCCACCATCGCCGAGATCGTGAAGCTGAGGGCCGAGCGCGCCCGCCTGCTGGGCTATGCCCACCATGCCGAATGGCGGATGCAGGACACCATGGCCAAGACCCCCGAGGCCGCCATGGACCTGATGATGCGGGTCTGGGAACCGGCCAAGGCGCGTGTCACCGAAGAGGTCGCCGACATGCGCGCCATCGCCGGTCACGACATCGAGCCGTGGGATTATCTGTACTATGCCGAGAAGGTCCGGAAGCAGAAATACGACCTCGATCAGAATGAGCTGAAGCCCTATTTCGAACTGAACGCGGTCAAGCGCGGTGCCTTCTACATGGCCGAGCGGCTGTACGGGTACACCTTCACCCCCGTGCCCGCCGGATCGGTGCCGGTCTTCCACCCCGACGTCGAGGTGTTCGAGGTCAAGGACAAGGCTTCGGGCCGGCACATCGGCCTGTTCTATTCCGACGACTTTGCCCGCCCGGGCAAGCGGTCGGGCGCCTGGATGACCAGCTATCGTCTGGGCTGGGCCTATGACGGGGGTGGCAACCAGCTGGTCTCGAACAACAACAACTTCATCAAGGCCGAGGCCGGCCAGCCGCTGCTGATCTCGCTGGACGATGCCGAGACCCTGTTCCACGAGTTCGGCCACGCCCTGCACTATCTGTCGTACAAGGTGACCTACCCGTCGCTGGGCGGCACTCCGCGTGACTATGTGGAGTATCCGTCGCAGGTCCACGAGCACTGGGTGCTGTCGCGCCCGATCCTTGACGGCTTCATGAAGCATGTCGAAACGGGTCAGCCCATGCCCCAGGAACTGGTCGACAAGATCGAGGCGGCGTCCACCTTCAACCAGGGCTATGCCACGGTCAGCTATCTGTCGTCGGCCCTGGTCGACATGGACCTGCACACCCGCGCCACCCCGCCGACCGACATCGATGCCTTCGAGCGGGAAAGCCTGGCGCGCTATGGCATGCCGGACGAGATTGTGATGCGGCACCGCCTGCCGCAGTTCAATCACCTGTTCACCTCGGACGCCTATTCGGCGGGCTATTACTCCTACCTCTGGTCGGAAGTGATGGACGCCGACACCTGGGCCTATTTCGAGCAGTCGGGTGACGTCTTCAATCCGGAAATCGCCAGCAAGTACAAGGCGATCATTCTGGCTGAAGGCAACACCACCGACCGGGGCGAGGCCTATCGCCGCTTCCGGGGTCGCGATCCGGACGTTGCCGCCCTGCTGCGCGTTCGCGGTTTTCCGGTGAACTAGACACTGACGCTAGCGCTCGCTGCTTGAGCGATGGAACGGGGCCGGGGGAGCGATCCTCCGGCCCTTTTTCTGTCAGCCGCTGTTCCGGAGCCCGGCGGCAATGCCGTTCAGGGCGACAAGGATGCCCTCGCGCACGGCGGGGTCGTCGTCCCCGGCGCGGCGGCGGCGGATCAGTTCGACCTGCACATGGTTGAGCGGCTCGATATAGGGCAGGCGCAGCTGGATCAGGCGCGCCAGTTCGGGCTGTCGTTCCAGCAGACTGGACTGGCCGGTCAGGCGCATGACGGCGTCATGGGTCAACTGCCATTCGGCGGCGATCCGCCCGTGGATATCATCGGCCAGCGCGCGGTCCGGCACGAGGCTGGCATAGCGGCGGGCTACGGCCATGTCCGACTTGGCCATGACCATTTCCATGTTCTGGATCAGGGTGGCGAGGAAGGGCCAGTCCCCGACCAGCCCCTTCAGCGTGTCGACCTCGGCGGCGTCGAGAGTGGCCAGCGCCGAGCCGAAGCCGTACCAGCCGGGCAGCATGACCCGCGACTGGCTCCAGCTGAACACCCAGGGAATGGCCCGCAGGTCCTCGATCCGCGTCGATGAACTGCGCGAGGCCGGGCGCGAGCCGATCTTGAGCTCGGACAGTTCCGAAATGGGCGTTGCTGCGCGGAAATAGTCGATGAAGCCCTCGGTCTCATAGACGAGGGCGCGATACGCCTGCATCGACGCCTCGCTGAGGCGGGAGATCAGACCGCCGTGGCGTTCGGCCGGACCTTCCCCGCTTTCCTTCCGCAACGACGCCAGCACCACGCCGCTGGTCAGGGCATCGAGGTTGCGCCGGGCCACACCGGGTTCGCCGTATTTGTTGGCGATGACCTCGCCCTGTTCGGTGACGCGGATGCGGCCCTCGACCGTGCCGCGCGGCTGGGCCACGACCCCGGCAAAGCTGGAGCCACCGCCCCGGCCGACCGCCCCGCCCCGACCGTGGAACAGCTGCAGGCCCACGCCCGCCTCGCGCGCGACATCGCGCAGCGCCCGCGAGGCGTGGTTCAGCTCCCAGGTCGAGGTGAGATAGGAGCCGTCCTTGTTGGAGTCAGAGTAGCCGATCATCACCTCCTGCACCCCGCGTGCGCGGGCCAGCGCCAGCGGCGCGGGCTCGGCCATCAGGGCCTTGAGGGTGGCGGGGGCCGCCTGCAGGTCGGTGATGGTCTCGAACAGGGGCACAGCTTGGATGGGGCAGACCTCCGGCGTCGCCGGGTCGAACAGGCCGACCTCCTTCAGCACCAGATAGACCTCGAGCAGGTCAGACGGGCTTTCGGTCTTGGAGACGATATAGGTCCGGATAGCATCCGGGCCGAAGGTCGCGATGGCGCGCGCGGCCGCCATCAGGATGGCGCGTTCCTTGAGCGTCTCGTCGGCATAGTCGCCGGCCCCCGGCACGAACAGCGGGCGGCGGCTGGCCAATTCGGCGCGCAGCAGGGCCATGCGCCCGGCCTCGTCGCGCGTGTCATAGTCATCGGCGACCCCTGCGACGCGGAACAGGTCGGCGACGACCCGCTCGTGCACATCGGCGTTCTGGCGCATGTCGATCACGGCCAGATGGAACCCGAAGGCCTCAACCCGGTCGATCAGACGCGACAGGGCATCATCGGTGAAGGCCCGGGCATCGGCGGTCTGCAGGGCGTCGCGGAGCACTTTCAGATCGGCGATGAAGGGTTCGGGCCGCCCATAGGGATCAGCAGCAAAGCCAGCGGGACGCGGTGGGGGTGTGCCGACCTTGGCCTGATAGTCCGCGGCCAGTCGCGCATAGATCTGGGTCAGCGCCCGGCGGAAGGGTTCGCCCTTGCGGTGGGGCGAGGTGTCGCCCGAGGCGTCCGACAGGGCGGTCAGTTCGGGGGTGGGCTCGACCAGTTCCTCGGACAGGCTGAGCTCCGCCCCCAGCGCATGAACCGAGTCGAGACAGGCCCCCAGCGCCGCCCGCGTCTGGGTGCGGAAGGCCGCGTCCATGACGGAGGCGTCGACATTGGGATTGCCGTCGCGGTCGCCACCGACCCAGCTGCCGACCGTCATGAAAGGCTTGAGCTGCGGCGCGTCCAGCCGCTTGCGCCAGGCGTTCAGGTGTTCCGGTATGGCCTCCAGGAACACCTGTTCCAGAAAGGAGACGACGGTGTCGATCTCGTCCTGCACCACGAGGCCCGAGGTGCGGACCAGGCGCGTGGCCCACAGCAGGAAGACCTGACGCCGCAGGGCCGGACTGGGCCCCTGCCCCTCGCCGCGCCCATCCAGCAGGGCCGACAAGGCCGCGATCCGGTCCAGCACGCTCTTGCGCCGAACCTCGGACGGGTGGGCCGTCAGCACCGGTGAGATCAGGCCCCGGGCGAGGATATCGACCACCGCCTTGCGGTCCGCGCCGCCGCCCGACAGCCAGGCCAGCGCCGCCTCGGGCGTGTCCGGGCGATCGTCGGTCGCGGCGCCCTGGCCCTCCGCCTCGCGGGCACGCCGGCGGGCCTCCCGATCCTCGGCGACATTGGCCAGCAGGGAAAAGACCGCAAAGCCATGGGTCAGGCCCACCGCCTGCTCCGAGCTGAGCCCGGCCAGCAGGCGTTCCAGCTCGGACACGTCGCGGGTATCGGCGCCGTCGCGGTGATAGGCGACCGAGGCGCGACGGACCGCCTCGATCCGGTCATACAGATCCTGACCCCCCGCCTCGCGGATGACGTCGCCCAGCACACTGCCCAGCAGGCGGACCTCTTCGCGCAGGCGGTCGGGGGGCGCGGTCTCGGCGGGCAGGGTGTCGGTCATGAGGGCTCCTTGAAGATCAACGATAGGCGTCCCGGGCCCATCAAGGACAGGCGGCACGCCCCTGCGTAACGGAATTTGTCCGGTTCCGTGCCCCCGGCGCGCCCCGGATTGGTGCCCGGCTTGCCCTTTTGGAGCTTTTCCGCCATACACCGCCGCTTCCGGCGCTTGTCATCCTTGCGTCTCCACCCGCACGACCCCTCCCGCTGGCGAGGACGAGGCGGGCGAGCCCCCTCTGCCGACGTGATCGTCGCCAGAGGCGTAGTCTCATGGAGCGAGGGATGGATCGGCGCCTTGACCGAGGAATCGAATGTTCGAGGCTCTGAACGAGCGACTGACAGGCGTCTTTGACCGGATCACCGGTCGCGGCGCCCTGTCCGAAAAGGACATTGCCGAGGCGATGCGCGAAGTGCGCGTGGCCCTGCTGGAGGCCGACGTCGCCCTGCCGGTGGTCAAGGACTTCATCGCCTTCGCCAGCGAAAAGGCCAAGGGCGAAGAGGTTATCCGGTCCGTCAAGCCGGCCGATCAGGTGGTCAAGATCGTCTATGACGGCCTGATCGAAATGCTGGGCGGCGAAGAGCCCGTCGGCATCAATCTGAACGCCACCCCGCCCGCCGTGATCCTGATGGCCGGCCTGCAGGGCTCGGGCAAGACCACCAGCTCGGCCAAGCTGGCGCTGCGTCTGACCAAGTTTGATCGCAAGAAGGTCATGATGGCCTCGCTGGACACGCGTCGTCCGGCCGCCATGGAACAGCTGGCCAAGCTGGGGGAACAGATCGAGGTCGCGACCCTGCCGATCGTGGTGGGCGAGAGCGCCGTCCAGATCACCCGCCGGGCCCTGCAATCGGCGAAGCTGCAGGGCTTTGACGTCCTGATCCTCGACACCGCCGGTCGCATCACCCTGGACGAGGGGCTGATGAATGAGGTGGCCGAGGTCGCGGCGGTCTCGAAGCCCGTCGAGACCCTGCTGGTCGCCGACAGCCTGACGGGTCAGGATGCGGTGCGCACGGCCAAGGCCTTCCACGAGCGGCTGCCGCTGACCGGTCTGGTGCTGACCCGCGCCGACGGCGACGGGCGCGGCGGGGCCATGCTGTCGATGCGGGCCGTCACCGGCCTGCCGATCAAATACATCGGTGCGGGCGAAAAGGTCGACGCGCTGGACGTGTTCGATGCCCGCCGGGTCGCCGGTCGCATTCTCGGACAGGGCGATATCGTCGCCCTGGTCGAAAAGGCCAGTCAGGACCTCGACCAGTCCAAGGCCGAGGCCATGGCCAAAAAGCTGGCCAAGGGCAAGTTCGACCTGGACGACCTCGCGGCTCAGCTGCAGCAGATGAAGAAGATGGGCGGCCTTCAAGGCATCATGGGCATGCTGCCCGGCGTAGCCAAGATGAAGGCCCAGATGGCCGACACCGGCGTCGATGACCGGATGATCGCCCGCCAGGAAGCCATCCTCAGCTCGATGACGAAAACCGAGCGCAAGAAGCCGGACCTGCTGAACGCCAGCCGCAAGAAGCGCATCGCCGCCGGCGCCGGCGTCGAGGTCCAGGACATCAACCGCCTTTTGAAACAGCACCGCCAGATGGCCGACATGGTCAAGTCACTGGCGCGCGGCGGTCCCAGGAAGATGCAGCAGATGGCCGCCATGATGGGTGGTCTCGGCGGCGGACCCGGCCAGCCTGACATGGCCCGGCTGAAGGCCATGGGCGGCGGCAAGATGCCGGAACCCTCGGCTGATGAAATGAAGGCCATCCAGGACCGGCTGTCCGGTCTGGGTGGTGGCATGCCCCCCGGTGGACTGCCCGGCCTGCCCGGTCTGCCCACCAAGAAATCCTGACCCCTTTTCCCTAAAGAAAGAGACTGAAAATGCTGAAGATTCGTCTGTCGCGTGGCGGCACCAAGAAGCGCCCCTACTATCACATCGTGATCGCCGATAGCCACGCCCCGCGCGATGGCAAGTTCATCGAACGCGTCGGCACCTATAACCCGATGCTGCCCAAGGACGGCGACAAGCCGCGCGTCACCCTGAAGGCCGACCGTATCTCGGAATGGCTGGGCAAGGGCGCGCAGCCGACCGACCGCGTCGCCCGCTTTATCAGCCAGAGCCAGGACGAAGCCCTGGTCGGCAAGGTCAAGTGGACCCAGTCGAACAACCCGAACAAGGCCCAGCCCGGCAAGAAGGCCCAGGAACGCGCCGCCGAGCGCGCCCAGCGCGAAGCCGACCGTCTGGAAGCCGAAGCCGCCGCCAAGGTCGAGGCTGCCGAAGCCGCTGCCAAGGCCAAGGAAGAGGCCGAAGCCGCCAAGAACGCTCCGCCGGCTCCGGAGCCCGAAGCCCCCGCCGAGGAAGCTCCGGCTGCCGAAGCTCCGGCTGAAGAGGCTCCCGCTGAGGAAGCTGCTTCGGAAGAAGCTCCCGCCGAAGAGGCCGCTGCTGAAGACAAGACCGAGGCCTAAGCCTCATCCGCTCACCCCGGCCCCCGGGTCCGACCAAAGGTCGGCCCGAGGACAGGCTTTGGCCGGGGCGCAGAGACAGGAAGGCGGTGTCCGCGAACGGGCACCGCTTTTTTGTTGGCGGCAGGCAGCGTAAGGGTCCGGGTCCCGGCATGAACCGGGACAATCGGGCGCCGGGTCAATCGGAGAATGGTGTGAGCGACGACAGACTGATCCTTGTGGCCCAGGTGGGCGGATCGTTCGGCGTGCGGGGCGAGGTGCGGATCACCACCTTCACCGCCGCGCCCATGACCCTGCTTGAGTACCGCACCCTGTTGCGCGCCGATGGCTCGACCGGCCTGACCCTGACCACCGCCCGGCCGGACAAGAAGGGCATCGTCGCCCGTGCCGCCGAGGTCGCGACCAAGGAGGACGCCGACGCCCTGCGGGGCCTGAAGCTGTTCATCCCGCGCGACCGCCTGCCCCCGCCCGAGGACGACGAATTCTATCTGGCGGACTTGATCGGACTGGAGGCCCGCGATGCGACCGATACGGTGATCGGGACGGTTCGGGCCGTGCAGAATTTCGGCGCCGACGACATGCTGGAGATCACCCCGGCTGGCGGCGGCCAGACCTGGTACCTGACCTTCACGCGCGAGGCCGTGCCGGAGATCCGTACCGCCGACGGTTGGCTGCGGGCGTTACGCCCCGCCGAGATCGGCGAACGCGAGCCAGACTAGCTGTTGTCTTCGACCGGGGCTGCCGGGCCGTTCTTCTTGATCGAGTCGATCGCGTTCTGGGCCGAGGCCCTGGACGCATAGCCCTCGGTCGAGAACATCACTTCGGAATTGTATTTGAAGCGGACCCGAAACTCTCCGGCCTTGTCCTTGTAGATTTCGAACGTGTGCGCCATGCCGGGCGTCTCCCTGATGCGATCCAGCGGAAGCGGATCCGTCTCAGGCTGGCATGCCGTGGCCGCAAGGCCAACCACAGAAATGGCCGGTTTTTGACAGGACGCCCGCTTCAGTCTTCGGCGTCGCCCAGACCCATCATGTGGAAGCCGGCGTCGACGTGGACGACTTCGCCCGTGGTCGAAAAGCCGAGGTCCGAGCACAGCCACAGGGCGCAACCGGCCACGCCTTCCATTGAGGTGTCCTCCTTCATGGCCGACATGGCGCGGCCCTGAGCGATCATGCCGCGACCGCCGGAGATACCGGCCAGCGACAGGGTGCGCATGGCCCCTGCCGAGATGGCGTTGACGCGAATGCCCTTGGGCCCCAGGTCGCGGGCGATGTAGCGGGTGGCGGCCTCCAGACCGGCCTTGGCCACGCCCATGGTGTTGTAGTTGGGGATGGCCCGCTCGGCGCCCAGATAGGTCATGGTGATCATGGCCCCGCCGTTCGGCATCAGTTTCGCGGCGCGTCTGGCCACATCGACGAAGCTGAACACCGAGATGTTCATGGCCAGCAGGAAGCTGTCGCGCGTGGTGTTGTCGACGAAGCTGCCCTGCAGCTCATTCTTGTTGGCGAAGGCCACCGAATGGACGACGAAGTCGATCGTACCGAAGGTCTTTTCCAGCTCGGCAAAGGCCGCGTCCATGGAGGCATCGTCGGTGACGTCAGCCTGAACGATCAGCCTGGCGCCGACGCTTTCGGCCAGCGGACGCACCCGGCGCTCCAGCCCCTCACCCAGATAGGTGAAGGCCAGCTCGGCGCCCTGGGCGGCCAGCTGCTGGGCGATACCCCAGGCAATGGAGTTGGAATTGGCGACGCCCAGGATCAGGCCCTTCTTGCCCTTCATCAGGTCGCCGGTGGGGAAGGTCCAGCCGCTGTCGGAAGCCATGGTCATCTCCTCGGAAATCAGGGCGGGAGGGTTAGCAGGGCCTCCGCCGGGGGGAAAGGCTCAATGCGTCGTCCGCCAGCGCCGCAGCCGCTCAAGCAGGGGGGTGGCCGTCACCCCATGGATGACGATCGAGGCGAGGATGACAAAGCCCAGAATGGCCCATAGCCGCTCGCTGGAGCCGAACTCACCATGGTTGATGCCATAGGCGACATAATAGACCGAGCCGATCCCGCGGATGCCCAGAAAGGCCATAAGCAGCCGATCCCTGAAGGGATGAGGCGAGCCGATCATGGCGATCACTCCCGCCACGGGCCGCACGATCAGCAGGATGGCCAGACCGATGGCGGCGTCCGTCCAGGTCAGGGATGAGAGCAGGCCATTGGCCAGCGCCCCGCCGAACAGCACCAGCAGCAGCATGATCAGCAGGCGTTCGAACTGATCCGCGAAATGGTGCATCTCCTTGTGGAAGTCGTTGTCACGCTCCCAGGCCCGGATCGTGACGCCGCAGACGAAGACGGCAAGGAATCCGTAGCCGTGGGCCACCTCGGCGACCGCATAGGCGATGAAGGTCGCCGCCAGCGCCACCAGCCCGTCACCCAGCCGCGACAGCCCGGCCTTTTCGCTGGCGAAGATCAGCCAGCCAAGCCCCTTGCCGACCAGCCAGCCGATCCCGGCCCCCGCCAGCAACTTCCAGAAAACCTTGACGGTGACCCAGTCCGTCCACCCCGCCGAGGTGGCCAGCCCGCCGACCGAGGCCAGAATGGCCAGATGGACGAAGGGAAAGGCGAGGGAGTCGTTCAGGCCCGCTTCGGAGGTGAGGCCAAAGCGCACCTCGTCCTCGTCGCCGGACTTGGGCGGCCCCACCTGGACATCGGCGGCCAGCACCGGGTCTGTCGGGGCCAGAGACGCCCCCAGCAACAGGGCCATGGCCAGTGAAAAGCCGAGGCCGTACAGGCCCAACGCCATAACACCGAGGATGGTCAGGGGCATGGCGATGGCCAGCAGCCGCCAGGTCGAATTCCAGCTGCGCCAGCCCACCTTGCGGTCCAGCTTCAGACCCGCACCCATCAGGCTGATGATGACCACAACCTCGGTCAGGCGTTCGGTGATGGTATCCCAGGTCCGGGGATCGGGGTCGAACCCCAGCCAGCCGAGACTGAAGACCGCCACACCCAGCAGGACGCAGACAATGGCCAGCGTCAGCGGCGTCTTCCTCAGCCCCACCGGGGCCCAGGACACCATCAACACGACAGCGCCGAGGCCGAGCAGGAACAGGATGTAGGGATCAGGCGGCGCCAGGGGGGAACTCCGGATAAGCGCGACGGGTCGTCAGGTTTACAATATTGGCCGCTTCACGCGCCCTCCGCTAGAGTGCGGTCAGAGGGGCCGTTGGCCCGCTACAGAAGGCCCCAGCGTCATGCGCGTTCCCTTCCTGACTGCATTTGGCATCCTTGGCGCGGCCCTGCTGGCTGCGGGGACGGCCGCCCCGCCCCGCCTGCCCATGGCCATTGAGGTGCTGGCCCTCGACAGCGCCACCTACGAACAGGGCCGTTACGTCGAGCGTCTGGTGGAGCGGGCGGGCGAACCGTCGGCCTGGTTCGAGTACCAGCCCTCGCAGTTCGAGCCGGAAAGCCTTGAGCGCTGTATGGACAGTTCGATCAGCGGGGCCGAGGTCTGTGTCCGCTACCAGATCGCCGAACAGGACCTGAAACAGGTGCGCCCGGTCCACGTGGTCGTCCTGGTCGGGCCGGGCGAGGGAGGCACGGCCCAAGCCCGTTGCATCGGCATCGGCGGACAGCCGCACTCGGACGAGCGGCAAACGGCGGCGCTGAATCCCGCCTCAGTACTCTATGCGGGCACAGCGCAGTTCGACGAAGACCTGAATGCCCTCGCCGGATGCATCACCGCAGCGGGCGCCGAAAGCGGCTGGTAGCCGGTCAGACCTTCGACAGGATCAGGGTGCCGTTGGTGCCGCCGAATCCAAACGAATTGGACATGACGTGGGTCAGTTCGCCGTCGTGGCGCTGCCGCAGGATGGGCATGCCCTCGAACTCGGGGTCGAGATTTTCGATGTGGGCGCTTTCGGCGGCAAAGCCGTTCTGCATCATCAGCAGGCAGTAGATGGCTTCCTGCGCACCGGCCGCACCCAAGCTGTGGCCGGTCAGGGACTTGGTCGAGGAGATCATCGGCATGCGGTCGCCGAAGACATTGCGAACCGCGCCCATCTCTTTGGAATCGCCGACCGGCGTCGAGGTGCCGTGCGGATTCAGATAGTCGATGCGCGGATTACCGGCCATCTCCAGCGCGATCTTCATGCAGCGCTCGGCGCCTTCGCCCGACGGGGCGACCATGTCGTAGCCGTCGGAATTGGCCCCATAGCCGGTGACTTCGGCGAGGATGGTCGCGCCGCGTGCTTTTGCGCGCTCATACTCTTCCAGAACCACGATGCCTGCGCCGCCGGCGATGACAAAGCCGTCCCGGGCCGCATCATAGGCGCGCGAGGCGACCGAGGGCGTTTCGTTGAAGTTCGAGGACATGGCGCCCATGGCATCGAACAGGTTCGACATCGACCAGTGGATGTCCTCGCAGCCGCCGGCAAAGACCACGTCCTGCTTGCCCCAGGCGATCTGTTCGGCAGCCGCGCCGATGCAGTGGGCGCTGGTCGCACAGGCCGAGCTGATCGAATAGTTGATGCCCTTCATCTGGAACCAAGTGGCCAGCACGGCCGAGGGTCCGGAGGCCATGGCCTTGGGCACGGCGAACGGGCCGATCCGCTTGGGTGCGCCCTTGTCGATGGTGATCTGGGCCGCTTCCAGAATGACGCGGGTCGAGGGACCGCCCTCGCCGACGATCAAGCCGATCCGCTCGTCCTTGATCTCGTCCGGAGTCATCCCGCTGGAGGCCAGCGCCTCCTCAAAGGCGACGTGGGCCCAGGCGGTGCCGTCGGCCAGAAAGCGCGAGGCGCGGCGATCGACAAGCTCGGTCCAGTCGCCGATTTTCGGCGGAGCCCAGACCTGGCTGCGGAATCCATGAGTGGTGTGATCCGGGGCGGCGACCACGCCCGAACGGGCCTGTTTCAAGGAGTCGGTGACCGCGGCGGCGCCGGTCCCGATCGATGAGACAATCCCCAATCCTGTAACTACGACGCGCCGCATGCTGTTTTCCTGATCCTGTCCGTTATTCCGCCGCGTAATCCGCGATCCTTCCAGCCTGTCCTGTGGGGTGATGGCCCCGACTATTCGGCCTTGGTTTCCTGGCCGCCGAACAGGCCAACGCGCATGTCCGTGGCTGTATAGATAGGCTCGCCATCGGCTTCGAGAACCCCGTCGGCGATGCCCATCACCAGACGGCGGTTGATCACCCGCTTCAGGTCGATCTTGTAGACGACCTTCTTGACGTCCGGCTGCACCTGACCGGTGAACTTGACCTCGCCCACGCCCAGGGCGCGCCCCTTTCCGGGACCGCCGATCCAGCCGAGGTAGAAGCCAACCAACTGCCACATGGCATCCAGACCCAGGCAACCCGGCATGACCGGGTCGCCGATGAAGTGGCATTTGAAGAACCAGAGGTCGGGATGCACGTCGAGCTCGGCCTCAACATAGCCCTTGCCGTGCACGCCGCCGTCATCGTTGATCCGGGTGATGCGGTCGAACATGAGCATGGGCGGGGCTGGCAACTGGGCATTGCCCGGGCCGAAAAGCTCGCCCCGGCCAGAGGCGAGCAGGGCCTCATAGTCATAGGAAGACGGGCGTTCTGACTGGCTCAAGGGGGCCTCCGTATGCTGAGCGGCGGGCGTGACACGTGAAATCGCCCCGGTCAACCGGCAAGGGTTCCGCGAAAGGCGCTCAGCGCCGGCGAGGGGCGGGCCCGGCGGGGCGGTTGGCTTCGCACAGGGGGGAGGCCTGGGTGCCGAACACAGCGGCCTCACGGACCCAGCCCCGGACGCGGCCCGAGCGGACCTCGCACCAGCCGTCCTCGCAGTCGATGATGGGTACCAGGGCATGGGGCGACAACCGGGCACGGATGCTCGCATCCTCGCGTCGGGCTGAGCGAACCTCGATCGCCGCGTCGCCGCGGTTCAGCACCGTCCGGCGGCCCGAGGTGGTGCTGCGGTGAACCCAGACCAGCGAGCCCTCGGGATCGCAGATCTTGCGCCACTCAAAGGTCTCGGCCACCACCTGCACCGGCAGGCCCGCGACCTGATAGGTCCACAGAATCTGGTGATCCAGCCCCGGCCCCTTGCGGGCGTGGACCTGATCCGCCTTGAGGGTGATCCAGCGGGGCACGGGATAGCTGCTGGGGGTCGGCCGCCCGTCAGGCCGGACAGCCTGTCCCGAGAGCATCACGAACAGCCCAAACGCCGCCGCCGTGACACCGGCGATACGGCGTCCCCTTTGGCCTTGGGTCAGGGGGCTGCTAGACACCCTTGCCATCCCGCTTCGATCCTCCAGTTCCAAAGTCCCCGCCAATGTCGAGCCGCAGACTTAAGGTCGTGTTAACCAGACGCCTGCCGGACGCGGTGGAAACGCGCATGCGCGAGCTGTTCGATGCCGAGCTGAACCTGAAGGACGAGCCCTTCAGCCGCGCGGCGCTGGAAGACGCCATCGGCCGGGCGGAGGTTCTGGTGCCGACCATCACCGATCGGATCGACGCCGATCTGCTGTCGAAATCCGGTGGGCAGTTGAAAATGATCGCTAATTTCGGGGCGGGCGTGGATCACATTGATGTCGAGGCGGCGGTCGGGCGCGGGCTGATCGTGACCAATACGCCGGGGGTCCTGACCGAGGATACCGCCGATCTGGCCATGGGGCTGATCCTGGCGGTCAGCCGACGACTGGTCGAGGGCGCAGGCGTTGTTCAGAAAGGGGAATTCTCGGGCTGGACCCCGACCTGGATGTGCGGCCGCAAGCTGTGGGGCAAGCGACTGGGCATCGTCGGCATGGGCCGGATCGGCCAGGCCCTGGCCCGGCGCGCGCGCGCGTTCGGCATGCAGGTGCACTATCATAACCGCAAGCCGCTGAGCCCGATGATCGTAGAGGATCTCCAGGCCACCTGGTGGGACGACCTCGACGCCATGCTGCACCGCATGGACATCATTTCCCTCAACTGCCCGGCGACGCGCGAGACGCATCATCTGATGGATGCCTGCCGGCTGGCCCTGCTGGCGCCGCACGCGATCCTGATCAATACGGCGCGGGGCGAGCTGATCGATGAGGCGGCGCTGGCTGAGGCGGTCGGCCGGCGCGCGCTGGGGGGCGTCGGCCTGGATGTGTTCGAACAGGAGCCCGTCGTTCACCCCGGCCTGCTGAACCGGGCCGAGGTCGTGCTGATGCCGCATCTGGGCTCGGCGACGCTGGAGTCGCGGCAGGACATGGGCGATCGGGTGATCGCCAACATTATGACGTTCCAGAATGGACACAGGCCCCCCGACCGCGTCATTCCGGCGATGCTGTAGCGCTTGACGGGTTGTGGCCCGCGTGGTCGATTTCCCCGAGTTGTGTTGCGGGGGAAAATCGATGAAATCCAGAGACGTGACGACCCTTGCGGTCGTGTCGCGGCGGGCGCTGCTGACGATGGCTGCGGGGTTCGGTGGCGCGGCGGCCATGGGACTGCGGCCTGACGTCACCCGCGCACGGACCACCCCCTATCCGATCGAGGCCTTTTTCACGACGGCCCGCACACGCGCGGCGACCCTGTCCCCCGGCGGCACCCTGATCGCGGTACTGGACCAGCTGGGCACCGAGGACGAGCCCCATGGCGTGATCGACGTTCTGGATGCGAGTGATCCGGAAGGCGCGCGCAAGCGAATCGATCTGGGGCCGACCAAGGTCGAAAGCCTGGACTGGGCCAATGACGAGCGGCTTCTGGTCAGGCTTGCCGTGACGACAAAGATCGCCCCGCAGTCCATCTCCGGATCCAACCGACGGACCGCCGCCCGGGAGATCACCTCGAAACGCCTCATGTCGGTCAGCGCCGTCACGGGCGAGATGGCGGTCATGTTCCAGGATGACCGGCAACGCCTGCGGGCCTCGCGCGATCTGGGCAGTGTGGTCGATCTTCTGCGCAGCGATGACGACCATGTGTTGATGGCGGCATGGGAGCGAGACGGGGTTCTGGGCCTGCACAAGGTCAATGTCGCGACCGGTTCGGCCGAAAGGATCGAGCGCGGCAGCTCCGGCACCATCGGCTGGGAGACCCAGCAGGGCGTGCCGGTCATTCGCTACGACATCAACCCGCGCGGCACGGTGTTGACCATTTCCGGCCGCGCGACCAGCAGCGGCGCCTGGAGGCCTATCCGCCGCAACCGGATCGGTGACCTGCCCGAGTTCAGCTGGGTCGGCGAGACGGAGACGCCGGGCACCATTCTGGTGACCGCCCGCGCCGAGGGCGAGGACACGATGGTGGTTCGGGAAATGAACCTAGAGACCTTTGGTATGGGGGCGGCCCTGTCCCATCGCGCCGGGCGCGACGTCATGCATGGCGTCGTTGATGCCGCCGGGCGCTATGTGGGGGCGGCTTTCTATGGCGAGCGGCTGGAATATGAGTTTGCCGACGCGGCCCTGGGGGCGCACCACCGCGCCCTGAACGCCTTTCTGGACAATGACTGCGATGTCTATCTGAACGATCTCAGCCGCGACCATAACCGGATGGTGGTTGGGGTCACCGGCCCGCGCGAGCCGGGCGCCTGGTATTTCTATGACCGGGAGGCCCGGGCCATCGTCAATCTGGGCGCCGTGAGACTGCTGGATTTCGACCGGCTGGGCCTGACCGACACCCTGTCGGTCACGACGCGCGACGGCGCCAGCATAGAGGCCTATCTGACGGCGCCTCCGGGCGGTCAGCCGGGGCCGCTGGTGGTTTTGCCGCATGGCGGGCCCGAGGTGCGCGACCTGCGCAGCTGGGACCGGCAGGTGCAGGTTCTGGCGGCGCAGGGCTGGTGGGTGCTGCGGCCCAATTTCCGGGGCTCGGGCGGCTACGGCATGGCCTTTGCCCGCGAGGGGTGGACCCGCTGGGGCGACCGGATGCAGGAGGACGTCGAGGACGCCATCGATCAGGCCATCGCCCTCAAGGGGCTCGACGCCAGCCGCGTCGCTATCATGGGCACCAGCTATGGCGGCTATGCCGCCCTGATGGGCGCGGTGCGCAGACCGGATCTTTACAAGGCGGCGATCGCCATCTGCGGTGTGGCCGACCTGCCGGAAATGCTGGCGTGGGAGCGTCGCGAGGACGACACCCCGGACCGGCAGGTCTATAATTTCTGGGTCAAGCGGATCGGCGATCCCGAGACGATGGGACCGCAACTGGTGGCAGCCTCACCCAGTCGGCGGGCGACCGAGATCACCTGTCCGGTGCTGCTGGTCCATGGCGTCGATGACCCGATCGTGCCGGTGATCGAATCCCGGCGCATGAACGAGGCCCTGATACAGGCCGGCAAGGCGGTGGAGCTGATCGAGGTCGAGGACGCCGGCCACGCCGACTGGCCTGCGGAAAAGGAGCAGGAACTGCTGGAGCGCTACATCGTCCTGCTGAAACAGGCGTTTGCCTGATCTTCAGCTGCAGACGGGACAGGCCGGATCGGCCGCGATCCGCACGGTGCGGGTCTGGCCGGTCAGGGCGTCGTGAATCCAGAGGCGCCCGGTCAGGGGTTCGCCCGCGCCGGTCAGCCGCTTGAGGGTTTCCAGCGCCGTCATACTGCCGACCAGACCGGCCAGGGCGCCGACCACGCCAACCCGGGCACAGGTTTCGGCATCGGGCGGCACGTCGGGCACCAGACAGCGATAGCAGGGCCGACCCTTGAACACGGCCACCTGGCCGCTCCAGGCGCCCAGCGCGCCCGAGACCAGCGGCACCCCGGCCGTGATGCAGGCGGCGTTCACGGCCATCCGCGTTGCGAAATCGTCTGTCCCGTCGATGACCAGATCCCATCCGGTGATGCGCGCATGTGCCGTATCCGCCGACAGGCGTTCCGCAAAGGTCCGGACCTCGACATGGGGATTGAGGGCGGTCAGTCTCCGCGCCGCGACCTCGACCTTGGGTCGGCCAATATCGGCCGTCTCGAACTGGATCTGGCGCTGCAGGTTCGAGAGCGAGACCGTGTCATCATCGACAAGACCCAGGATGCCGACCCCGGCTGCCGCCAGATAGAGGGCGGCCGGACCGCCGACGCCCCCCATACCGACGATCAGCACACGCGCGGCCTTCAGTCGCTGCTGGCCGGGCCCGCCGACATCAGCCAGAACCAGGTGGCGGGCGTAGCGTTCGATCTCGTCTTCGGAAAAGGTCACGGCCCTGTTCTAGGCTGCAGAGTTCGGCGAGGCGAGCCGGATTGTTCGCCTATCTGCCCGTGCCGGTCCGCGCAGCTTCGGGCGCGTCGTCACCGCGGGCGCACCGGGCCAGAAGATCCTCGGCGCGACCCACCGGAATCTGACCTTCGGCCAGAGCCAGAAGGTCGAGTCTGGCCGGCCCGTTATCGAAATGGCAGTGGGCCATGGGCACGTCGAACAGGCGCTCAGGGACCGGGCGGTCGGCCAGGATCGACAGATTGGTGTGGCGGGGGTCGGTCCTTAGGCGGCCCAGCAGGCGATCAACATCGGGCCGCGAGCCCTCAATGACCTGGACGACCAAGCCGTCTTCAATCGCCATGGCGCCAGTCACGTCGTCGCGACGGTTGTTGGCTTCCGATACGCCAAGAATCTGGGCGATCGACAGGACGGTTTTTCCGAACGTGCCGGTCACCTCGCTCACATATGTGATGCGATGGAGCATAAATTTGCCTTTGGTTCACTCAGTATGGAATCGTTGTCCACTGTAACGGGTTACATTGGCAACAATGTGACCTTCATATCCGTGTTACATTTCAGGCCGTTGTCTTGCCAGGGGTGAAAGGTGGCCCCATTTCGGCATGATGAATTATTCTGACGCTCTCCCCGCACCTCCCCAGTCTTCCGGGCCCGGCTGGCACGGCACCACCATCCTCGCGGTCCGCAAGGGCGGAACGACCGTCATCGCCGGTGACGGTCAGGTCTCCATGGGCCCCACCATCGTCAAGGGCGCGGCCCGCAAGGTGCGGACCCTGGCCGGGGGGCGCGTTGTCGCAGGCTTTGCCGGAGCGACCGCCGACGCCTTCACCCTGCTGGAGCGACTGGAAGCCAAGCTGGAGCAGTATCCGGATCAGCTGGCGCGGGCCTGCGTCGATCTGGCCAAGGACTGGCGTACCGACCGCTACCTTCGACGGTTGGAAGCCATGCTGCTGGTCGCGGACAAGACCTCGATCTTCACCGTAACGGGCGTCGGCGATGTACTGGAGCCGGAACACGGGGTGGCGGCCGTCGGGTCCGGCGGAAATTTCGCCCTGTCGGCGGCCCGGGCCCTGATCGAGAATACCGACCTTGATGCCGAGGCGATCGCCCGCAAGGCCATGGCCATCGCCGCTGAGGTCTGCGTCTACACCAACGGCAACCTGACCGTGGAGCGACTGGAGTAGTTTGGCCGCAGGGGCTTGCCCGAGCGGCTGCTGGTTCAACACGAAGGTCACAGAGGATGCACGAAGGACACGAAGGGCCCGAGCCACTGCCTGCCGAAGTCGAGCGCGTCGGGAGTGTCGTCGTGGACGCCGCACTGACAGTGCACCGTGCATTGGGGCCGGGCTTGCTGGAATCGGTCTACGAGGCCTGCCTCGCCGAAGAGCTCCGGGGTCGGGGACTCCGCGTTGAGCGTCAGATTGGCGTGCCCGTCGCCTACGGCGACATTCGCGTGGATGTCGGCCTGCGGCTTGATCTTCTGGTCGACGATCTCGTCGTGATCGAGATCAAGGCGATCGACGCCTTGGCTTCGATCCATACGGCTCAGGTTGCAACCTATCTTCGCTTTTCGGGTCGCCGGCTCGGCTACCTGATCAACTTCAACACGACATTGATCAAGAACGGACTTCGGCGGGTCGTGCGTTGACCTTCGTGATCTTCGTGGCTCCTTCCTGTCCTTTGTGATGAACCTTCCCCTCTCGCAAACGTCCCTCCGCCCACCCATCTGAGCGCCATGACTGACCTGTCCCCCCGCGAAATCGTCTCCGAGCTGGACCGCTTCATTGTCGGCCAGGCCGATGCCAAGCGCGCCGTGGCCCTGGCCCTGCGCAATCGCTGGCGCCGCAAGCAGGTGGCCGAGCCGCTGCGCGACGAGGTGACGCCGAAGAACATCCTGATGATCGGGCCGACCGGCGTGGGCAAGACCGAGATCGCCCGCCGGCTGGCGCGGTTGACGGGCTCGCCCTTCCTGAAGGTCGAGGCGACCAAATTCACCGAGGTCGGCTATGTGGGCCGGGACGTCGACCAGATCCTGCGCGATCTGGTCGAGGCCGCGCTGATCATCGTCCGTGACCGCCGCCGGGACGAGGTCCGGGCCCAGGCCGAACGCGCGGCCGAGGACCGGATTCTGGACGCTCTGGTCGGGGCGGGCGCGCAAAAGGCCACGCGCGACGCCTTCCGCACCCGCCTGCGCAAGGGCGAGCTGGATGACAAGGAGATCGATCTGGCCCTCGCCGACACTTCCTCGCCCATGCCGGGGCTGGACCTGCCCGGCATGGCCCCCGGCGGCAATGTCGGCATGATCAATCTGACCGAGATGCTGGGCAAGATGGGCGGCCCGCGGACCAAGACCGTCCGCCTGTCGGTCAAGGCCGCCCATGCGCCGCTGATCGCCGAGGAGTCCGACAAGCTGCTCGACAATGACAGTCTGGCGCGCGAGGCGGTTCAGCTGGCCGAAACCGAAGGCATCGTCTTCATCGACGAGATCGACAAGGTCGCCGCAAGGCAGGATCGAGGCGGCGCCGACGTCAGCCGCGAGGGCGTGCAGCGCGACCTGTTGCCGCTGATCGAGGGCACGACGGTCGCCACGCGCTACGGCCCGGTGAAATCGGATCATGTGCTGTTCGTGGCCTCTGGAGCCTTCCACGTGTCCAAGCCCAGCGACCTGCTGCCCGAACTGCAGGGGCGCCTGCCGATCCGGGTCGAGCTGAAGGCCCTGACGCGGGAGGACTTCCGACGCATCCTGACCGAGCCCGAGGCCAATCTGATCCGCCAGAACCAGGCCCTTCTGGCGACCGAGAATGTGACACTCGAGTTCACCGAGGACGCCGTCGAGGCGATGGCCGACGCCGCCGTGGGGGCCAACAGCGCCATCGAGAACATCGGCGCCCGCCGGCTGATCACCGTGGTCGAACGGGTGCTGGAAGAGACCAGCTTCAAGGCCGCCGACCTGTCGGGCCAGACGATCCGCTTTGACGCGGAGGCGGTCCGCGAGCGTCTGGGCGACCTGACCGGAGACAGCGATCTGAGCCGATACATCCTTTAGGGCCGCGCAGGGCCCGGTGTGGCGCAACTGCCGCAGGGGGAATTCTTGTCGCCCGGACCGGAGCGGATTCAGGGTCGAGTCATTTCATCGCCCTAGTGTCGGCCACAGTGACTGTCTCGACGCGTCTTCTGCAACGGCCTGAAGAAAGCACGGCCCATGACCCGGACACTGCCCGCCCTGATCCGCCGCCTGATGCAGCCTGACGAGCTGGACATGGCCGAGCACTATGAGACGCGCGGCGAACGTCTGGCCGATCTGTGGGTGCATCTTGTCGGACTGGGACTGGCCGGGATCGGCGGTATCGTGCTGGCCGTCATGTCGTCGTTCTCGGCAGCCGGCGCGGGCCTGATCATCGCGACCGCCGTCTATGCGCTGTGCCTGATCGCCATGCTGGCGGCCTCGACCGTCTATAATCTGACCCAGCCCGGCCCGGCCCGGCCCCTGCTGCGGCGGCTGGACGAGGCGGCCATCTTTCTGATGATCGCCGGCAGCTATACGCCCTTCACCACCCAGAGGTTCGAGGGGGCCTGGTCGACCGGCTTTACCCTGCTGATCTGGGCGCTGGCGCTGGCCGGTGTGGCCGCCAAACTGGTCCTGCCGCGCCTTTCCGACGCCATCTGGAGCACCGTCTATGTGATCTTCGGATGGCTGGCCGTGCTGGCGCTCAAGCCCATGCTGGACACGGTGCACCCGGCCGCCCTGACGCTGCTGGTGATCGGCGGGCTGGTCTATACGTCGGGCGTGTTCGTCTTCATCAGCCCCAAGGTGAAGTTCCGCCGCGCCATCTGGCACGGATTCGTGGTCGCCGGGGCCGGTGTGCACTGGGCCGCCATCCTGGTGGGCGTGGTGCTGGCGCCTGCGACCTGACCCCCGCGCGGTCGAGGCTGGCGTAAAGCGTCGGGCCGCGCGATAGTGACCCCGGTTTCACCACAAGGACATCAGCGTGACGGATGCCAAGCCCGGTGGCGACACGGTCGTCATCAAGAAGTATGCGAACCGGCGGCTCTACAATACCGCCACATCTTCCTATGTGACGCTCGACGATCTGGCCGCCATGGTGCGCGAGGGGATCGACTTTGTCGTCTATGACGCCAAGACCAACGACGATCTGACGCGGACCATTCTGACGCAGATCATCTTCGAGGAAGAAAGCCGGGGGGAGGCCCTTCTGCCCGTGCAATTCCTGCGGCGGCTGATCGGCTTTTACGGCGGGCAGATGCAGGGCGTGCTGCCCAGCTATCTGGAGATGTCACTGGATTCCTTCTCCAAGCAGCAGGAGCAGTTCCGGACCCAGCTGAACCGCGCGTTCGGCACCGGCGCCGGCGCGGGGCTGATGGAGGATGCCGTTCGCCAGAATATGGTGATGTTCCAGAAGGCCATGACCCTGTTTCCGGGCTTCAACGCCTATGCGCGCTCGGGAGCGACCGAAGAGACCCCCGAGGCGGCCCCAGCCCCGTCCCGACCCGCCGCGTCCGGCAACGACCCGGCGCTGGACGAAATGCGTCGCCAGATGGACGAGATGCGTGCCCAGATCGAGCGGCTGGCCGAGGGCAGCGCCCGGGGCGGCAAGAAGGGCGGATCGGATCCGGCATGACCGGGCGCATCCCGCCTGTCGGTCCGACCCCGCCCGTCACGGGCGTCGTGCCGGATCGGCGTGAGGGTCGACGTCGCGAGGACGAGCGTCGCCAGGCCGATCGCCGGGCCGAGGGCCGCGCCCTGGTGCCCCGGGAAACCCCTGCCGGGAGCCCGGACGAAACTGCCGATCCGGCGGCAGGCCCTGCCGCCACGCCGCCCCCCGTCTCCCCGCTCGGGACCGGCGCGTTCGAGGCCCAGATGCTGGGCCAGACCGGGGCCCGCAAAGGGCTGAGAGGCGGCCCACCCGTCCTGGATGCCGCGCGTTCGGCCTATCTGGGCAATGAATATTCCGGGGCGAAGGACCGTCGCCCGCTACCGGGCAAGACCGGCAAGACCGAGGTCTGACGACCAGCCCACCCTGCGGCATGACCCTTGCTGGATGCGGGACCCCTGTCCCGTATCGGAGCCCGGATCATGTCTCTGGCCAATCTGTTCTCGTTCACCGCCCGCGCCACCGATGTGATGATCGTGGCCCTGGTGTTCAGCGTCTTCGGCTGATCAGGCGCCGCTGAAGTCGAGGTCCTTGCGGGCCGCGATGATCGTCACGATGAAACCGGCCAGCACATCCAGCATGACCATCACCGTGATCAGGAAGAAGGTCGATGTGGCAAAGGTCGGGATCAACAGGAACTGCACCAGGCAGACCACGAACAGGATCATCGACAGGGCGTGATTGACGATCGCCACCTTCTGGCTGGAGGTGGATTTCAGCAGCTCAAAGAACAGGAAGATCAGGCCGAGGAACAGGATCATGTCACCGACGCCGACGTTCCACCGCACGCCCGAGGTCATGGGCAGGGAAAAGACCGCCTGACGCAATGACGGATCGGCGCCCAGAGACGGGTCGCCCCCCAGCAGCCCGGTCAGAACAACAACATTATAGAGCAGCCACGGCACGACCAGAAGCGGTACAGCAATCCACATGGCCTATCCCCTCGTCGTCCGGCGCGCGGACCTTTGATCCGACTCTGGAGCCGGTTAACCTTTACGCCAGTCTAACCCTGTTCCTTCGGCTGCGCCATCGGGGGCAGGGCAGGAGTCAGACTTCGGTGACCCGTCCCGGGTTTCTTGACCGCGATTTCAACCACATAACGCCCAGAAGGTCCGAAAGGCTGGCCATCAGCCTCTCCCAGTTGGTGTATTTGGACCGGCCGGAATCGCGCGCCCGGTGAGTAATGGGCAGATAGCGGTTCTGGTAGCCCTCGCGGATCATCAGGGCCGGCAGATAGCGGTGGATGTGATCGAAATAGGGGAGCCGCAGGAAGACGTCGCGCCGGAAGGCCTTGAGACCGCAGCCGGTGTCGTCGGCATCGTCGCCCAGCAGGCGCTTGCGGATGCGGTTGGCCCAGCGCGAGGCCCACAGCTTGGCGCCCGTATCCTGACGCCGCTGACGAACACCGCCGACCAGGGCGACCTCCGGCGGGGCGGCCAGCAGGGCATCGACCAGTTTTGGCGCCTCGGACGGCGGATTCTGGCCATCGCCATCCAGGGTCACCACCACCTCACCGCGCGCCGCAAGAATGCCGGTGCGCACGGCGCGGCTCTGGCCTGCATTGGCCCCGTGCGACAGCACGCGCAGCGCCGGGAATCGGGCCTTGAGGTCCTGCAGGATGGTCAGGGTCTGATCACGGCTGGCGTCATTGACCAGCACCATTTCATACGCCCGGCCGGAAAAGGCCTCGGCGATTTCGGTGACAAGGGTTTCAACCGCCCCCGCCTCGTCATGCACGGGAACGACTACGGAGATGCGGGGGAGCTCGGCTGTCATGGCCGCTGTCTAGCCCGTTTTGCGGCGAAGGGGGAGGGCGGGCGCTCACGGTCGCGAGAGACGGCTGACGCGATCCGAAACCGCGTGATAGAAGCGGGACCATGACCGGTTTCGATCTTGCTCATCGACTGCGCGGCTGGCGCGGTCTGGCCCTGGCGGCGCTTGTGGCGCTGGTCGCGGGTCTGCCCAGCCTGATGCTGCTACCGCCGCTGGATCGCGACGAGAGCCGCTATGCCCAGGCCACCTCGCAGATGCTGGAAACGGGCGACTATGTCGACATCCGCTTCCAGGACGAGCCGCGCTGGAAGAAGCCGATCGGCATCTATTGGATGCAGGCCGCTGCGGTGGCCGTGACCGGCAGCGCCGAAGCCCGCAACATCGTGCCCTATCGCCTGCCGTCCCTGCTGGGCGCCATGATCGCCGCCATCGCCTGTGCCTGGGTGGGTTCGGCCGTGTTCGGCACCCGCACCGGGGTGCTGGCCGGGGCCATCATGGGCGCCTGTTTTCTGCTGTCGACCGAGGCCGGGATCGCCAAGACGGATGCCGTTCTGGTGGCCTGTGTGACAGCGGCCATGGCGGCGCTGATGCGTATCTATCTGGCGGTGCGGGCCAATGACCCGCCCAACCGGGGCCACAAGCTGATCTTCTGGGGCGCGCTGGGCCTGTCGATTCTGGTCAAGGGCCCCATCGGCCTGATCGTCATCGTGCCCGCCGTCCTGGCACTGTCGCTCTGGGACAGGGACATTCGCTGGCTGCGACCGCTGGGCTGGGGCTGGGGACTGGCGCTGGTGGCCCTGATCGTCGGACCGTGGGCATTGGCCATCACGGTTGCGACCGACGGCGGCTTCTGGCGCGAGGCCATCGGCGGCGATCTGGCGCCCAAGATCGCCGGCGGCCACGAAAGCCACGGGGCGCCCCCGGGTGTCTATCTGCTACTCCTGCCGCTGTTGTTCTTTCCGGCGACCCTGCTGCTGCCGGCGTCGATCTCGACCGCCTGGCAGCGGCGCACCGAGCCGGCCATCCGCTTCCTGATCTGCTGGCTGGTGCCCGCTTGGCTGATCTTTGAGCTGACCCCGACCAAGCTGGCCCACTATACCCTGCCGACCTTCGGCGCGCTGGCCCTGCTGGCGGCGGTCGCCCTGACCCGGCCCATCGGGACGCTGTCGCGGCGTCTGGGCGCGGTGCTGGGCCTGGTCGCCGCCGGGCTGATCGTGGCCATAACCATCTATGGCGTGTCGAACTTTGCCACCTCGACGGCCCAGACCTGGGCGGCGGTCACCATGGTCACGGCTGTGGCGGCGGCGGCCATCGGCGGCTTCCTTCTGCTGAACAAGGCGCCGGTGGCGGGACTGATCGCGGCGCTGGCGCTCGGCATCTTCAGCCACGCCGCCCTGTCTGGTACCATCCGCCAGCTGCGTCCACTGGCCATCGCCCCGCAGCTGACCAAGGTTCTGGAGCAGGCCAATCTGCATCCGCGTCAGGGGCTGACTACCAGCCCGGTGGCCATCACCACCTTCCATGAGCCCAGCTTTGTCTTCCTGACCGGGCGGGCGACCCAGCTGACCGATGCCGAGGGCGCGGCCCGGGCGCTGGCCGAGGGACGCCCGGCCATTGTCGAGGCCCGCGATGCCGAGGCCTTTGCCCAGGCCGCCGCCCGACTGGGCGTGACCGGCCGTGCGGTCGGGGAGGTCAGCGGCCACAACTATTCGACCGGGGATGATGTCAATCTGACCGTCTATGCCCCGCCCGGCAGCGAGGTCGCCCCCGGATCGGCCCGATGAGCCGCCCCATCCAGATCGTCGAGGTCGGCCCGCGCGACGGCCTGCAGAACGAGAAGGCGGTGCTTGAGCCCGCCGTCCGGGCCGAGCTGACCCGCAGGCTGGAGGCCGCCGGTGCCCGCCGGATCGAGGCTGTCAGCTTCGTCCATCCCAAATATGTGCCGCAGATGGCCGGGGCCGAAGAGGTCATGGCCGCCCTGCCCCCCGAGGCGGGCCGCAGTCGCATCGGTCTGGTTCTGAACGGGAAGGGCTATGACCGGGCGATCACCACGGCCGTCGATGAGGTCAATATTTCGGTCGCCGCCACCGACGGCTTCGGCCTGAAGAATCAGGGACTGGACCGGGCCGGTCAGCGCGCCATGGTCGAGGCTATCGTCGCCCGCCGCCACAATGCCGAGCCCGCCTCCCGGTCGCTTGACGACTGGGAACCACAAGAACGCGCCGCCCCCTCGCTGTCCGTGACCTTGTCGTGCGTCTGGGGCTGTCCGTTCGACGGGGAGGTCAGCGTGGACCAGGTCGCCGATCTGGTCGGGGCCTATGCCGCCCTGGGCATCCGCGAGATCGCCCTGGCCGACACCATCGGCGCGGGCGACCCCTGGGCGGTGACGACAAAGGTCGAGGCGGCAAGGAAGGCCGCGCCAGACTCCACCCTGCGCCTGCATTTCCACGACACCCGCAACACCGGCCTGGCCAATGCCCATGCCGGAATCGAGGCCGGGGTCGATGTGCTGGACGCCTCGGTCGGCGGCATCGGCGGCTGTCCGTTCGCGCCCGGCGCCACCGGCAACATCGCCACCGAGGATCTGGTCTATATGCTGGAGCGGGCCGGGTTCGACACCGGCTATGACCTCGATCGCCTGATCGAGACCGCCCGCTGGATCGGCGACAAGATCGGCCGCCCCGCCCCCAGCGCCCTCAGCCGCGCAGGGCGATGGCCGACCCGGGTTTGACACTCCGTCAGCACGGGCAGAGATTGCCGCCATGGGTGTTCAGGAAACCATTGCTGTCTGGGCGGATCGCGAGCCGACGCTCGACGAGGAACTGACCGCGCTGGGAGAGGAGCCGGTCGAGATGGCCAATCTGCCTCCGGAATGGACCGGCGTTCTGGCCGTCGTCTTCATCTCGACGGCCATGGGGCAGCACGGACCGCGCGTGAAGCTCTACCTCAAGCCGGGGCGCGGTCAGCCCAGTGCGTCTATTTCCATCGGCCCGAACCCGCGCGTGCTCGCCTCAAGTCTGGATGAGCGCGACCTCAGCCGACTGGCCCCCAAGGCCCTCGAATGGGTGGCCCTGAACCACGAGGCCCTGACCACCTTCTGGTTCGAGGGCGAAAGCTGGATGGACGACCGGGTGACGGCGTTCAAGCAGGGGCTGAAGCGGGTTTAGGAAACACCTGCACAGGCCTTGCAGAACGGCCCTCCGCAGCCGTGGTCGTCCTACAAATTCATCAGCGCCGGGTCGCCGCCCTGGGCTGCGATATTGTTGCTGATGGCTTTCTCGGCGGCATAGCGGATCAGGCTGTTGGGGCCGCCGGCCTTGGGGCCTGTGCCCGACAGGCCCTCGCCGCCGAACGGCTGGACGCCGACCACCGCGCCGGTCATCGAGCGGTTGATGTAGACATTGCCGGCGGGGACCAGACGGATGACCTGATCGGCAAAGGCCTCGATCCGGCTGTGCACGCCCAGCGTCAGGCCATAGCCGCGCCCGGCCAGCTTTTCTGTGACCGACTTCAGCTCGTTCGGGCCATAGCGATAGATGTGCAGGATCGGGCCGAACACCTCCTTCTCAAGGAAGTCCGGCGTGGGGATTTCGGCGATGACGGGGGCGAACAGATCGCCGCGTGCGGCCTCCTCCGGCAGATTGCCGCGGGCAAGGACCTTGCCCTCCTTTTCCAGTCGGGCGACGTGATCCTCGAGGATCTTGCGGCTTTCGGCGTCGATCACCGGGCCGACGTCGGTGGCCGGGTCGGCCGGATCGCCGACCACCAGGGCGTCCAGCGCGCCCTTCAGCCCGTCGATCAGGATCTGGGCCCGGTCCTTGGGCACATAGAGGATGCGCAGCGCCGAGCAGCGCTGGCCGGCCGAGCCAAAGGCCGAGACCAGCACATCGTCGATCACCTGTTCGCGCAGGGCCGTGGTGTCGACGAACATGGCGTTCAGCCCGCCGGTTTCGGCGATGAAGGGCAGGATCGGTCCGGGCCGGGCCGCAATGGCCTTGTTGATCGCCCAGGCGGTTTCCGTGCCGCCGGTAAAGGCCACGCCGTCGATACCGGGGTGGGAGACCAGTTTGGCCCCGACCGTTTCCCCCTTGCCCGGCAGCAGGGCCAGGAGGTTCGGGTCCAGACCACAGTGGTGGAAGACGCGCACGGCCTCGGCCGCGATCAGGGGCGTCTGTTCGGCGGGCTTGGCCACCACGGCATTACCGGCGGCCAGGGCCGCTGCGATCTGGCCGGTGAAGATGGCCAGCGGGAAGTTCCACGGGCTGATACAGGCGAACACGCCGCGCCCGTGCAGGATCAGCTTGTTGGTCTCGCCCGCCGGGCCGGTCAGGGCTTCCGGCCCGCCGAAGTCCCGCTCGGCCAGCATGGCGTAATAGCGACAGAAGTCGGCGGCCTCGCGCACTTCGGCGACGCCATCGTTCAGGGTCTTGCCGGCCTCGCGGCTGAGCAGGGCCACCAGACGGTCGAGGTCGCCTTCCAGACAATCGGCCATGGCGCGCAGCACATGGGCGCGGGCATGACCGCCCTTGCGGTCCCAGGCGATCTGGGCGCGGCCGGCGTTGGCGATGGCGGTGTCGATGTCCTCGGGCGAGGCCTCGGACACATGGCCGAGAATGTCATCGCGCCAATAGGGGTTGGTCACGTCCTCGGCATTGATGCCGGCCTGCATGCGGCCGTTGATGATGGGGCCGGAGGTCAGTTTTTCACGGTCCACCAGCTCCAGCGCCTGGAGGTGGGTGTCGCGGTCTTCCTGGCGGGAATAGTCGCGGCCGAGCGAGTTCAGGCGGTCACCATACATGTCTCTGGGCACCGGGATCTTGGGGTGACGGTCGGGCTGGGCCTCGACCAGGGAAATAGGATCGGTCGCCACGGTGGCGGCGGGCACGCGCTCGTCCATCAGCACGTGGACGAAGGAAGAGTTGGCGCCGTTCTCGAGCAGACGTCGGACCAGATACGGCAGAAGTTCCTCGTGCCCACCCACGGGGGCATAGGCCCGGACCACCGGGCGGTCTGCCTTCCAGGCGGCTTCGGCGGCGTCATACAGGGCCTCGCCCATGCCGTGCAGACGCTGGAACTCGACCTTGACGTCTGCGCGTCTGGCCATGCGGTGCACGGCCGTCAGCGACACGGCATTGTGGGTGGCGAACTGGCCGTACAGATGCGGGGCGGCGTCGATGATCCCCTGGGCGCAGACCAGATAGTTGAGGTCGGTCGCGGCCTTGGTCGTATAGACCGGATAGTCGGGGCGGCCCATGACCTGGGCGCGCTTGATCTCGGTGTCCCAATAGGCGCCCTTCACCAGACGCACCATCAGGCGACGGCCCGAGGCGCGCGCCAGCTCGGCGACGCGCGTGATCACTTCGGGCCCGCGCTTCTGATAGGCCTGGACCGCCAGACCGAGGCCTTTCCACTCGCCCAGATCGGGATCGTGGGCCAGCCGGTCGAGCAGTTTGAGCGAGATGACCAACCGGTCGGCCTCCTCGGCGTCCATGCAGAAGTTAAGGTCGTATTCGGCGGCGATCAGGGCCAGTCGCTTGACCCGGGGATACAGCTCGTCCCAGACGCGGGGGCTTTGGGTCGCTTCATAGCGGGGCGACAGGGCCGACAGCTTGACCGAGACGCCGTGGCCGGTTTGGGGCCCCTTTGATTCGGGGCGCTGGGCCCGGCCCTTGCCGACCGCATGGATGGCGTCGGCATAGATTTTTTCGTAGCGGGCGGCGTCGGCGACGGTGCGGGCGCCCTCGCCCAGCATGTCGAAGCTGCACAGCCACTTTTCGCGGTTGGCCCGCTTCAGGGCGCTGTTGATCGAGCGGCCAACGACGAACTGTTCGCCCATCATGCGCACGGCGGCCGCGACCGCCTGACGGATCACGGGCTCGCCGACCCGTCCAGCCACCCGCCTGAGGAAGGCCGGCAGATCCCGGCGTGCATCCTCGTCGACCTCGACCAGCTTGCCGGTCAGCATGAGGCCCCAGGTGGAGGCATTGACGAACAGGCTTTCGGACTGACCCATGTGGCTGGCCCAATCGGCCGAGCCGATCTTCTCCGCGATCAGCTTGTCGCGCGTGTCCTCATCGGGGGTTCGCAGCAGGGCCTCGGCCAGACACATGAGGGCCAGACCCTCGCGTGTGCCCAGCGAGAATTCCTGCAGGAAGCTTTCGACCACGCCTTCCAGCCGGTAGTCCTTGCGCGCGGACTCGACCAGGGCGACGGCCTCATCGACGACCCGCGTGCGCTCCTCGGCCGACAGGGGCACCCGGCCCAGCAGCTCGCGCACGGCGGTGGTCTCATCTGCGAATTTGGCGCGGTCCAGCGTCTCCCAGTTCTGGGACAGGGTGGATTCGTCGAAGGGGGCGGAGGTGTCGTTCGAGGCCATCCGGCCCCCTTAGCGACTTCTTTCACCGAGCGGGAGGGGGGCGTGTCCAAGTCTTTGCCGCCACGCTTGGGGATGATCCCGGCTCGCCATCGCCCACGCTTCGGGGTAAGTCTCGATCCCCGACAGAGACAAAGGCTGCAGCGGCCCCTCCATGCGCATCATTCTGGCCACCGACGCCTGGGAGCCCCAGGTCAATGGCGTCGTCCGAACCCTGACCCGAACCGTGGCGGAATGTCGCGGCATGGGCCATGAGGTCGAGGTCATCGAACCCAGCCAATTCAAGACCATCCCCTGCCCCACCTATCCCGAAATCCGGCTGGCACTGGGGGCAGAAGAGGAAATCCGGGAGCGCCTGAGGGCATTCGAGCCCGATGCCGTCCATATCGCCACCGAGGGGCCGATCGGCATCGCCACGCGCCGCATCTGTGTGGAATGGAAACTGCCCTTTACGACCAGCTATCACACGAAATTTCCGGAATATATCTCCGCCCGTTTCCCGGTCCCGGTGCAGGTTGGCTATGCCTATATGAAGTGGTTCCACAAGCCGTCCGGGCGGCTGATGGTGGCCACGCCGACGCTGCGCGACGAGCTGCTGGAGCATGGATTTCGCAACGTCTCGCCCTGGTCGCGCGGTGTGGATACCGAGCTGTTCAACCCGGATCTGCCGCGCATCTACGACGAGCTTGGTGGTAAGGACTGGCCGCGTCCCTTCTGGCTGAATGTCGGCCGGGTGGCGGTCGAGAAGAATATCGAGACCTTCCTCGAACAGGACCTGCCGGGCACCAAGATCGTGGTCGGTGACGGTCCGGCGCGCGCCGAGCTGGCAAAGAAATATCCCGAGGCCAAATTCCTCGGCGCCCGCTTCGGCGAGGAGCTGGCCCGCTGCTTCCGTGACGCGGATGTGTTCGTCTTCCCCAGTTGGACCGACACCTTTGGTCTGGTGATCCTGGAAGCGATGGCCACGGGCACGCCGGTCGCGGCCTTCCCCGCGCATGGGCCCATTGACATCATTCCGGGGTCGGGCGCCGGCGCCATCGACGACGACCTGAGGGTCGCCTGCATGGCCTGCCTCGATCTGGATCGGGCCGATGTGCGCGCCTATGCCGAGAAGTTCAGCTGGCGCGCCTCGGCCGAACAGTTCGTCGAGAACCTTGAGCCCTATCCCGAGCCGGAGCGGGGCCGTTTCTGGCGCCGACTGCGCCGTATCACCCGCCTGCGCCGCCGATCCCAGGCGGCATGACGACCATGACCGGAGACAATGAAAAACGGTTCTCCGGGGTCTATGAGCAACGTCTGTGGGGATCCCGGGAATCGGCTTCCGGGCCGGGGTCGGAACGCGCCGCACCGACCGTCTTGCTCGCCCTGCATGTGCTGGACACGGTGATCCGCGAGCATGGCATTCGCTCGATGGCGGACATCCCGTGCGGGGATTTCAACTGGATGCCAGAGTTACTGGCTGCGCATCCGGACGTGACCTATGTCGGCTATGACGTCGTGCCGGCGCTGATCCGGGACAACCGCCTCAGCCACCCCACGCACGAATTCCGCTCGCTGGACATCACGCTGGCCGCCCCGGAACGCACCGACCTGATCTTCAGCAAGGACCTGCTCAATCACCTGTCGGAGGCCGATGTGTGGGCGGCGCTGGAGAATATGGTGGCCTCGGGCGCGGACTGGCTGCTGGTCACCACCAACCGGGGCTTCGAAAACGTCGATCTGGAGCCGACCCAGCCTCATGCCTCGCGGCACCTGAATCTGGAGGCGCCGCCCTACAGCCTGCCGGAGCCGGTGTCGGGCGATCATTATCTGTTGCTGTACCGGATGGAAGACGTCGCGCGGCGGCTGGCCGAACGCGCGACGTCCTGATCCCTCGGCCGCCTATTCGGCGGGACGGGTCATCGGCGTGTGGGCGCGGGCGATCTCACGCTGGGCGGCCAGTTCGGCTTCGGGAAGCGGCACCAGACCCCGGTCCTGCAGATAGCCACCCGGGCCAGACGCAGCGTCCGAGACGAACTCGGCGATGAACTGGTCCAGACCCGGCGTCACGCCGATGTGGGCCTTTTTGATGTAGATATACATCGACCGGCTGATCGGATATTCGCCCGACGAAATGGTCTCGAGCGTCGGATAGACGCCGTTGACGCTGGCCGCCTTCACCGATTCCGAATTCTGATCGAGGAAGGAATAGCCGAACACCCCGACCGAGCCCGGGGTGCGGGTCAGGGTCTGGACGATGGCATTGTCATTCTCGCCAGAGTCGACCCAGACCTGATCTTCTCGCAGGGTGTGGGCCCGGGTCTCAAACGCGTCCTCGTCGGTTTCCGACAGGGCCGCGAGGGTCGGATTGGCCATGGCCGCCGGGGCCATGCCCAGCTCCAGCCAGGAGTCGCGCGTGCCCGAGGTCGGCGGCGGGCCATAGACCAGAATGCGGGTCGACGGCAGGCCGGACCGCACCTGGTCCCAGCTGGTGTTGGGGTTGGCGACAAAGCCGTCCCCGCCCGGGACATCCTTGGCCAGCGCCAGATAGAGGTCATCGCCCTCGAAGGCGAAGTCGGCGCCGGTGCGGGCGGTAGCGATCACCAGTCCGTCAAAGCCGATCTTGAGCTCGATGATTTCGGTGACGCCGTTGGCGGCGCACAGGTCATATTCCGACGCCTTCATCCGGCGCGAGGCATTGGCGATATCCGGCGTCTGGGCGCCGATGCCCTGACAGAAGGCCTGGATGCCCCCGCCGGTGCCCAGCGATTCGACACGCGGCATCGCTCCACCGGTGTTGCGGGCGAAATTCTCGGCCACGCGGGTGGTGAAGGGGAAGACCGTCGAGGAACCGGCGGCCCAGATGCCGTCACGGGTGGACGATCCGCCCTGATCGCCACAGGCGGCGAGGGCGAGCGCGGAGGCGGCGACCAAAGTCAGGAAGCGGAGACGCATGAAAAAATCCTCGTATACGGATGAGAGTCTGACGTCTTTAAAGCAGACGTTTGCGCATGGCTTGTGACAGCATGTCGATCAGGGTCACGGCCACGATGATGATGATGGCGATGGTCGAGACCGTATTGTAGTCGAAGGCCTGCAGGCTCTCGAACAGCACCTGGCCGATGCCGCCCGCGCCGATCAGACCCAGCACGGTGGCCGCACGGCTGTTGGATTCGAAACGGTAGAGGGCAAAGCTGGTCCACAGGGGCGCGACCTGCGGGATCACCCCCCAGGCGATTTCGTGCAGGCGTCCGGCACCGGTCGCCTTGACCCCGTCGATCGGGCCGGCGTCGATCGACTCGACCGCTTCCGAGAACAGCTTGGCCAGAACGCCCGCCGTGTTGAGGCCGATGGCCAGCACCCCGGCCAGCGGCCCAAGACCCACGGCGACGATGAACAGTGTGGCGCTGACCAGATCCGGGATCGACCGCAGCAGGTCCATGAAGCGGCGTACCGGCCAGACCAGCCAGGGCGGTGACAGGTTGCGCGACGCCATCAGGCTGAGCGGCACGGCGATGAAGACGGCGAGGAAGGTGCCCCACAGGGCGATCTGGACCGTCAGCCACATCTGACCGACCAGCAACTGCCAGTTCGAGAAGTCCGGCGACAGGAAGTCCCGGCCATAGTTCCGCATATTCTCGGTATTGGTGAACAGACTGCCGAGGTTGGGCATGTCCACGCGGCCGAAGCTGGCGATCAGGATGATGGCCAGACCGCCCCAGAGCAGCAGGTCGAGCGACCATGCGGCCGTCGACTTCTCGGGCGGCGGCGGCACGGTGGCGGGGTCGCGCGACGTAGGCGCAGCCTGGCGACGCATATTGGCCAGAAGGGCGAAGAGGATCAGCAGGCCGACCAGACCGAACGGCCCCCACTGGCGCGCCATCTGGACCAGATTCAGGGCTTCGGGCGGAGCGACCTCGGGGGGGGTGCCCTCGCGGCGGGCCTGATCGGCCTTCATTTCACGGATCGGGTTCAGATAGCTGTTATCGGCAGCGCGGAACTGGGAATAGTTCAGCCCCTGCATGATCCGGCGCTGGCGATCCGCCTCGGGACCAAAGCCCTGGCCATAGCCGGTGAAGAATTCAGCGATCTCGGCCTTGAGCCAGCGGGGCAGGTCGCCCTTGACCAGAATGCCCGATTCCGGGATCGGCGGCGATTCCCAGATGACCTCGATCTGGGAGGCAATTTCGGGATTCTGGCGGGTCAGGAAGACCGTATTGACCGAGTTCGACGTTGCGACATCGACCTGACCATTGGCGGTGGCAAACGAATTGGCCTGGTGGTTCGCCGAGCGCACCGTGGCGAAACAGGCGCGCGGATCGATGTTTCGCGGGCTGAAGAAGTAGGTCATGGGCGCAAGCGTGCCCGAGGTCGACTGGGCATCGCCGAGACCGAAATCCAGCGTCCGGTCACAGGCGACGATGTCCTCGATCGTGATGCCGGAGCCCCGCCGCACGATCAGGGTCGAGGTGTAGGAATCCTTGCCCTCGACGTCGACGGTCCGGGCGATGACCTCGGCCCCCGCCCGGTCGATGGCCTGCACGGCGGGCAGGGCCGAGAACCAGCCGATCTGGGTCTGGTCGGCGCTCATCGCCTCGACCAGCACCGAATAGTTGGAGCCAAAGATCGGTTCGACCGGAATGCCGAGCTCGCGCTCAAGGTCGTCCAGAAGCGGCGTCCACAGCGGGCCGGACGACGCCTGACCCTCGGCCGAGAGGATCGAGAAGACCAGCTTGTCCGGGGCGTCGGGCCGGGTCGGCGCGGTCTGGGCCTGCGCGGGCAGGCCGAGCACGACGACGGCAACAGCCGCAGCAAGGGCGGGAGCCAAACGGGTGAAGAAGGCGCGGATCATACCTTGGCCTCCCAGAACGCATCCTCGAACTCGGGGCCGTAGATGTCGACCAGCCGGTCGTGGTCCAGCCCGGTGGCGGGGCCGTCATAGACCAGCTTGCCGCCCTTCAGCGCCACGACGCGGTTGCAGTAACGGATGGCGTAGTCGACCTGGTGCAGCGTCACCAGCACACCCATCCCGTCGCGAGTGTTCAGCTCGACGAGCATCTCCATGACCTTGCGGGCCGAAACGGGGTCCAGCGAGGCGACCGGCTCATCGGCCAGAATGGCGCGAGCACCCTGGACGATGGCGCGGGCGATGGCGCCGCGCTGCTGCTGGCCACCCGACAGGGTGTTGGCGCGCTGGGCGGCATAGTCGGCGACGCCGACGCGGTGCAGGGCCGCCATGGCGCGCGTGCGGTCTTCCTGCGGCCACAGGCCCAGCAGGCCCTTCCACGCGGGAATGCGACCCAGCGCGCCCAGCATGACGTTGCTGAACAGGCTCAGCCGGCCGACCAGATTGAACTGCTGAAAGATCATGCCCAATCGCGAACGGGCGCGGCGCACGGCCCCGGTGGTCCGGCCATTGACCTGGACCGTCTCGCCGAACACCTCGATGCGGCCGCCGCGATCGATATCGACCAGACCGGTGATGGAGCGCAGCAGCGTCGACTTGCCCGAGCCGGAGGGACCGATCAGGGCCACCATCTCGCCGGGCTGAACCGACAGGGACACGCCATCCAGCGCCTTGAAGACGCCGAACGTCTTGGACACGTCTTGCACGGAGACGAAGCCGGTGGATTCGGCGGAAGCAGCGGAGGAATTCATGAGCGGGCTGTTCGTGGTTAGACGGACGCCCGGGACGTGGCGCGGCCTGCGCACGGGCAGGTCTTAATGGCAGGCGGCGGCCATGCCGTCCAGACCGGACAGGACCGATCAGACCTTTACCGCCTCGATTTGCGACCGGTCGGCCCGGGTCGACGGCCCGCTGCGAACCCGCTCCAGCTGATCACGAGCCATGCGGCGCGCCGGTTCGCGGAACGGGCCCGGATTCGCCGCCAGACTGGCCAGCACCCTTCGCAGACGCACCGCCGCGCCGACGTCGCCTGCGCCGTAGCGGGCCGTGGTCGCCAGCACGTCCTCGAGCAGATCCGCAGGATCAAGCGCCGGGGCCAGAATACGGTCACAGCTGACCGGATCCGGATCGGTCCTGGCCTGCTCCCATTCGTCCAGCAGCCTGAGGCCCGCGGCTACCACTTGAATGGCTGTGCCGGGATCATTGATTCCGGGCGACAGGGCGCGGGCCGCGATCTCACCCAGTACGATCAGGCCATAACGCGGGTCCTGATCAAACGACCGACTGTGCCCCACGGCAAAGGCCCCCTGCCAATCTTCGAGGGCTTCATCGGTCAGGGCCTTCACCCCGACCCGGGCCAAGGGCTCACCACGTCGCACCAGCGTGCCGGGCATGGCGAGGATTTCCACGCGGCAGTCCGCATCCGCGGCCAGCGCCTGAAGGCGTTCAGGGTCGACATTCTGGACATAGCCGGTGCGCGAGGCCGCAATCGTTGCGCCAGACTCGATCCTGCCCTCCACCCCACCCAGAAACGGACGGGCCGCGCGGCGGCAAAGGGCCTGTCGGGCCTCGGCCTCGACCCGCTCGATCATATGTCCGACGCGGGCCAGCTGCGCCAGGGTGTTGATCCACGCCAGCAGCCGGAATGCCACGAGACCCACGACGGCCAGGCTGGTCAGAAACAGGATGGCCCGGCCGCCGGCCCCGTAATATTGCGCATTGATCGCCGTGACCGCGACGATCGCATAGAGGAAGGCGCCCACGAAGGTCGACAGGGCCTTTTGCGTCCGGTCATCGGCCGTCACGAGGGCGGCGACACGCGGCGTGGCAGAACTGGAGACCGACGTATAGGCCGTCACCATGGCCCCAACCGAGAAGGTGGCCACCGCCAGCAGGCTGGAGGCCAGAATGGTCAGGATTTCCTCAACCGACTCATTGCCGAGGCGCTCGGCCATCTCTGAAGGCACGAACGGGGAGCCCCAGGCCGCGATCAGGGCCGCGCCGACCCCGAACCCGGCATAGGCGGTCGCCCGCACCCACAGCTGACGGGTCAGCTTGCGCCAGTAGAACAGCCAGCGGTTCATGAGGGGGAGCGCGCGTGCATCTGTCTAGCTTGCCTGACTTTGATCCGGCGACACAAGCTGATCTGCGGGCGCTTCGGGCAGGGACAGGCTGACCTCGGCGCCGCCCCCCGGCGCGCGGTCGATCGACATCCGGCCCCGGACCTGCCGGGCAAAGGCATGGGCCTGGGCCAGACCCAGCCCCTGGGCGCCTGGCTTGGTCGAAAAGAACGGCTCGACCGCCCGGGTGCGGGCTTCGTCAGAAAAGCCGGGCCCGCTGTCGCGCACCGACAACAGCCAGCCGCCCTCCATCTTGGGCTCCAGGCGCACGGCGACCGAACCCTGCCCTGCGACCGCCTCCAGCGCATTGGCGACCAGCGCGCGGACGGCCCCGTCAAAGATCACGGGATCCAGCCGCACCGGTGCGGGCTCGGACGGAACCTCGACCATCAGATCGACGCCGGGGCCGACCTGGGTCCGTAGTTTCGTTTCCAGACCTTTCAACAGGACGGCGACGTCCATCACCTGAACGGGAGACTCGTCCTCGCCCTCGCTGAAGGCACCCAGACGGCGGGTCAGATGTTCGCCGCGCTGACCGGCCGCCAGCGCCGCTTCGCCGAGACGACGGATGCGGCTGGGGTCGTCGGCCTGCTTCAGCATCATATCGAGCGCGCTGGTCATCACCCCGATCAGGGCGTTGAGGTCATGGACCAGACCTCCGGTCAGGCGGCCGACGTCGGCCAGTCGCTGGCTGCCCTCGAGCTCAAAACGAGCCTCGGCCTCGATCCGGCGCAGGGCGTCGCGTTCACTGTCCAGTTCAGCCCGCGCGGCGGCCAGTTCGGCCTCGAGTTCGCCCTGGCGGGCGGTCGCGGCATCCAGCTCGGCCGGGTCGATCTGTGGGACCTGCTCGACCGACGTTTCGGCTTCGGGTTCGCGCCGCTCGCCCGCCAGCAGCAAGGCATCGACGCGTCCATCATCGTCGGTCAGGGGCAGCATCCGCCAGCGCACCTCACCCGCATCGATGACAGGGGTATCCTCGGGCGACGCCACAAGGCCGGCACGGATCGCCTGATGCGCCGCCGCGCGGTCCGCCTCGGCCAGGAAGACATCCATGAACGACCGGCCCACGGGGGCGTCGGCTCCATGCGCCAGACTCTCGGCGACGGGATTGACCTCCCGCACCTGTCCCTCTGCATCGACGACGACCAGCGCGCTGGAGGCGGCCTCGAACACGCGCCGGACATAGCCCGGATCGGGGGTGACAGCCGGGGCTGTCTCGATCTGGGGCGTCGTCAGCCCCTCAGTCTCGACAATGGCGGCCATAGAGCCGACCACCTGTCCGTATTCATTCTCGATCGGCATGGCGGTGACCGAGACCAGCATGGTCCTGCGGGTCGCCGGATTGGCCAGAAGATGCTGGAATCCCTTGACCGTCTGGCCCCTCAGCGCGCGGGCGCTGGGCAAAAGGTCCGGCGGCACGGGCCGTCCGTCAGGAAAGGTTATGCCCCAGGTCGCCGAATGGAACCGCAGCCCCAGTAGCTCGGCGTCACGGCGCCCCAGCAGCTGGTGGGCGGCGCGGTTGGCATAAACGAACTTGCCCTGGCTGTCGGTCTCGACCAGGGCCACGGGCACGGCATTGAGGGTCTCGAACAGGCGCTTGTCGGCGCTCTCGGCGGCCTTTTGAACCAGATCCAGCTCGGACGAGGTCGTAACGTGGCGGACCCTGTGGGTCACGGCAAACCATGCGCTGAACAGGGCGACACAGACCGAGACTGCCGTCACGGCCCAGAGCACCAGGGTCCAGTTCACCTCACCTTCCAGAAACATTGACGGCCTTGATCCCGATTTGAAGCAGTTGCGCGGTTAAGGCACGACACCGTGCAAGAGGCGAACCGGTTCCGCACCCGCTCCCCCGCAAGGCGACTAGACCGCCACAGCAGCCGGGTCCAGCGACCCGCGGTCACGTTCCGGAGAGATCACTGATGATCCACAACAAAAGGGGCCGGACGTTTCCGCCCGGCCCCCGTCATTCCTGCAGATCGCTATTCCTAGAAAGCGATGCGCATGACCAGCTGATAAACCGGGCCGGCGGCCTCGGTCTCGATTTCGTACTCGTCGTAGTCGCGGGCCAGTTGATCGCCGACGCTGTCGAACTTGTCGAACACTTCGTCTTTCGACGAGTCCAGCAGGTTGGAGCCGGTGAGACGGACGACGATGTTCTCGCCGATCTGCTTCTCGATGAACACTTCGAGGTCCGCACCATACGAGGTCAGGACCTCTTCCGTCAGGACGCGATCCTCGGCGTCGCCCTGCTTGCGGTAGCTGGCGCCGAAGGCTGCGCCCCAGGTCGGAAGATCCTGGGTGAAGCCGGCCGAGAAGACGAAGTCCGACTGGCCGTTGAAGCGGCGCTCGCCGGCGAAGTCCATGATCTCGCTGTCCAGCCACGAGTAGTTGAGGAAGACTCCGGTCGATTCCATCCCGATGAAGTCCAGCGGGGTCGAGAGGTCGAACTCCAGGCCATAGACCTTGCCGTCGCCGACATTGTCGACGGTGTAGATGAAGGTGCCGGGACCCGCCGAGCCTTCAACGCCCGTGTTGGTCTCCTCGATCAGGTCGGTGATGTCGCGATAGAAGGCGTTGATGCCGACGACGCCACGACGACCCAGACGACGCTCGAAGCCGAGGTCGAAGCCGACCGCAGTTTCGGGCTGCAGCTCCGGATTGCCGACGAAGTCACTGTCGCCGAACTCTTCTTCCAGCAGCGCGGGCGACAGGCGATCAAAGTTCGGACGACGCACGGTGCGCGCGGCCGAGAAGATCACCCGGTCCGTGTCATTCAGTCGCCAGCGCAGGCTGAACGAGGGCAGGAACTCGCCATAGTCATTCTCGGTCACCTGCTGGGCGGCCGGAACCGTCCGGTCGGTGATGGTGACGTCGGTCGCCTCATAGCGCAGACCGGCTTCCCAGCGCAGGGCGCCGGAGTTGCCCGACACCATGACATACGGGTCGATACGATTTTCCTCGATGCTCGCATCGCCGCCCAGAACCGGGCTGGACGCGCCGAACGGCGGCACGGCGGGGCGCGGCGCGGGCGCATTCGGCACATTGAAGCGAATGCGCGGCGTCTCGGTGATCAGGCTGTCGCGTGTCTTCCAATTGGCCTGGACGCCGAACTCCAGCTCCATGTCGCCGGACAGCTCGATCTTGTGCTCGATCGCGGCCTTCCATTCCTCGTCCTGGATGTCGATGGTCTCGGAATCGAGGGTGAAGCGGTCCTCGTCAGGGAAGGGCGTGCCGTCGCGCAGATATTCGGACTCGGCCTCGAACTCGTACTGCTCGTCGTCGATGGTCGCATAGCCCAGCTTGAAGGTCGTCTCGCCGCCGAACATCTCGCGCTCATAGCGGCCACGCAGCGACAGGTTGTCGGTGCGGATGTCGAGGTCGTTGTCGTTGACCACGGCCAGATTGGCCCGGGTTTCGACGCCCCCCTCATACTCGAGGGAATCCTCGTCCTGGAAACGGTCGGTGCGAACGAAGACGCCTGAAAGGTCCAGCATGCCGCCGGCCAGCGGCACTTCGTACGAGGCGTTGAAGGCATAGTCCGTGCCGTCGCGGACGTCGGTCTGGACCTCGGTGTTGTCGATGGTGCCACCCGGCTCGTCATAGCGGATGCTGTACTTGTTCTTCGGGTTGCGCCGGTCCTGGACATTGGCCCCGACCAGCAGGCGGCCCTCGCCGACCTGACCACCCCAGACGGCCCCATAGGTGCCGCCGAACTCGCCATAGTCGCTGTCCGGGAACATCAGGGCGCCCAGACGGATATAGCCACCGTCCAGCGACAGGGCATCGCGCAGGACGATGTTGATGGTCCCGGCCACGGCGTCGCCCGACCGGTTGGCCGAGGAGGAGCGGACCACTTCGACGCGCTCGATCAGTTCAGCGGGGATGCGGTCGACGAAGAAGGAGCGGTCGACGCCCGAACCGGGCACTTCCTCCCCGTCGATCAGGATCTTGGTGTACCCGGGGTTGAGGCCGCGCAGGCGCGCGCCATCGGACTCGAGCACGTCGGACAGGAAGGTGACCGACGGCACGCGGCGCAGGGCGTCGCCCACGGTCAGCGGCTCGAACCGCTGGAAATAGTCGAGGTCGTAGGACAGGGTCGGCACAACGGCATCGGTGCGGTTCCGCATGGCCGGCTGACCGGTCACGATCACATCCTCGACGGCCGTAACCGGACCCTCGTACTCGGCGTCCTGGGCGAAGGCGGCGCCGGCCGCCAGAACGGGCGCCAGTGCGGCGCCCACGAGAAGCTTCAGTTTCATGACTATGTCGTCCCCTTGGGCGGACGTTGTCTCGTCCCTGCCCTGAGATCGCCGTTAGCGCTTCGCGGAGACGCTACAGTGACGCTTTATGCAAGCTCGGTTGACGCCGGGGTCACACTTCAAAGACGGCTCGCCTGTATACCGACGGTATGTCACGGTTTCGCAACCAATACATACATTTAGCTTGCCGTGCGCGCAGGAGGCGCTAGAGGGCGGGCATCTGCAGCGGAGCTTTGCCATGCGCCTGACCCCCTCGCTTCTGATTGCCGCCTCCGTCCTGGCCCTCTCGGCCTGCGCCATGACCGAAGATCGCGGGCCGCAGGGCATTTTCGCGCCCGGAGACCCGGCCCGCTCCGTCATGGCTGCCGTCGAAACAGTCTTGACGACCGATCCGGAAGTGGACGCCGACGACCCCGCCCTGTGGGCCGACCCGCGCGATCCGGCGCGGGCTGTGATGTTCGGCACCGACAAGTCGGACGGCCTGTACGTCCACAACATGGACGGTTCGGTCCGCCAGTTCCTGCCCTCGGGTCCGGTCAACAATGTCGACCTGCGTGTTGGCTTCCCGACCTCGGTCGGTGAGCGGGTGCTGGTCGCGGCCAGCAATGATGCGCCGGGCGCCAATGGCGTGAATCTGTATCTGTTCGATCCGGCCACCCTGACCACGGCGGACTATGGCTTCCTGCCCACGGCCTATGAGCCCTACGGCTTCTGCATGGGGCGGCGGGGCGAGGCCTTCTACCTGATCGTGACCACCAAGGCGGGCACCGTCCACCAGATGTCCGTTGCCGACGGCCCGAACGGGCCGGTTATCGGGCCAGAACGGGTCCTGACCCTGGCCAGCCAGCTAGAAGGCTGCGTCGTCCATGACGCCGCTGACACCCTTTATGTCGGCGAGGAAGACGTCGGGGTCTGGCGTTTCGACTTCGACCCGTCCGGACCGTCCACCGCGACGGAGATCGCCCGCGTCGACCGGATTCGCATTCGCGACGACGTCGAGGGGCTGACCATCATGCGGGACCGCGGCGCGGAGTATCTGATTGTGTCCAGCCAGGGCGACAGCACCTATCCGGTCTATCGGATCGAAGGCGACGCCCACGTCTACGTCGGGCGGTTCGCCATCGTCGACGGGCCGGGGATCGACGGTGTCACCTCAACCGATGGACTTGACGCTTTCTCGGGACCGATCGGTCCCTTCCCCGAAGGCGCGGTGGCCTTCCACGACGACATCGACTCCCCGAGCCCCGGGCAGCAGAACTACAAGATCGTCGACTGGCGTGTGATCCGCGAGGCCCTGGGACTTTAGGACCCGGTCTCGCAAGGCCGGACAGAAACGAAAAGGCCCCACCGGAGCAGGGCCTTCTGGTCGGTTCGACTGGAGCGGGCGAGGCGATTCGAACGCCCGACCCTCACCTTGGCAAGGTGATGCTCTACCCCTGAGCTACGCCCGCACTCTCAGTCGAGAGCGGGGCGTATAGCCGAGGCAGGGCAGGGCCTGCAAGACCCTTTTCAGAATTACCGCGGCGCGAGGCGGATGGCGCCATCCAGGCGGATGCACTCGCCGTTGATGTAGACGTTCTCGGCCAGATGCAGGGCCAGCGCGGCATAGTCGGCCGGGGTGCCGAGGCGGCTGGGGAAGGGGATGGCGGCGGCCAGGGCGTCCTGGATCTTCTGGTCCATCCCGGCCATCATCGGCGTCCACATGATGCCGGGCAGGATGGTGTTCACCCGCACGCCTTCCTGGGCCAGATCGCGGGCCACGGGCAGGGTCATGGCATAGACGCCGCCCTTGGAGGCCGAATAGGCCGCCTGGCCGATCTGGCCGTCCTGGGCCGCCACCGAGGCCGTATTGACGATCAGGCCGCGCTCGCCGTCGGCCATGGGCTCGGTCGCCACCATGCCCAGCGCCGACTGGCTGAGCACCCGGAAGGTGCCGAACAGATTGATGCGGACGGTGCGCTCGAAGGCGGCCATGTCATGGGCGCGCAGCTCGCCGGTGTCGCGCTTGCGGCTGACGGTCTTCTGGCCGGTGGCGATGCCGGCGCAGTTGACGGTCAGGCGCTCCTGTCCGTGTGCCGCGCGGGCCTTTTCGAAACCGGCGGCGACATCCTCATCCGAGGTCACATCGACCTTGCAGAAAACGCCGCCGATTTCGGCCGCAATCTTTTCTCCCGCCTCCTCGTTCAGGTCGAACAGGGCGACCTTGACCCCTTTGGCCGCCAGAGCCCGGGCCGTGCCCTCACCGAGGCCCGAGGCGCCGCCGGTGACGACTGCGGAAATGGAGGCGTCGAGTTTCATGGGAAGTCCTTTGTCAGATCGGGATTGAACCGGAAGGGGTCTGTGACGATTTAGAGGTCATGGTCCGTCCTGCCAAACCCTCATCCGCCGAAATCGCCCGGGGCAAGGCCCTGATTGCCCGCATCGACAAGGTCGATGAGGTCAGGGTCGAGCGCCGCTTCTGGCCCAAGCTGCGGCGCAGCGTGGCGCGTATCCCGTTCGCCGACCAGCTCCTGAGCCTGTATTTCGCCGCGCGCGATCCCCAGACACCGACCCGGGCCAAGGGGATGATGCTGGCGGCGCTGGCCTATTTCGTGCTGCCGGTGGATGCCATTCCCGATGTTCTGGTGGGCATCGGCTTCACCGACGATGCGGCCGTGATCGCGGCGGTGATCGCCATCCTGTCGGCCCATATCCGCTCGAGCCATCGCGAGGCCGCCCGTCAGGCGCTGGCGCAGATGGCCCGGAGCGAGGATTAACCGCCCGGCGGGCGCGTCCGCCACCAGCCGGTGATGGAATAGCGCGGGGCGCCTGCGAACGGCGCCACCATGGATACGGCGTGGTCCTGGGGCACCTTGAACAGGTTCAGCGTGCCGAACGAAGGCGTGAAGGTCTCGGTCACCGCCCCGTCGCCGTCGAGGAACATCAGCAGCCCGCCCCATTCCGCCCGCCAGCGCGGCGACAGGTTCAGCACATAGGCATAGAGCCGCCCGGCATCCTCATGTGCGTCCGTATGGCCATTGAGGAAATGGCCGGGCAGATAGCGCGTCGACTGGGCATCGACATAGGCGATCCGGTCATCGCCGGTCAGGCCGCGCGCGAAGTCCAGAAACGGGTCCGCGTTGAACAGGGCGTGCAGCTCGAACAGGACTGGCGGCAGGGGCAGGCCCATGGCGCGCGCCTGTCCCAGCTTGATCCGGTCGAAGATGAACTGGAAGCCCTCGGTCGCCTCCTCATGGGCCATGGCGTAGAGGCGGGCCTGTTCGGTCAGCGGCTCGGCCTCGAACACGGCGACCGGGACGTCGGCGTTGTAGGGGTTCTGGATGGCGCGGTTCCAGACCATGTCGGGCCCGGTCAGGGCGTCGTGCAGGACCCCGGCCCCCTCACCCAGCAGACCGGCCACGCGCGCGCGGCCGGTGGCGGCCAGCCGATCCGCCGCGCCCGTCAGATCAAGGTCCGGGGCAAGGGCGAGGGTCACGGCCCGACCGTCACCACGATCTTGCCCATGGCCGAGCGATCACCCAGGGCCTGGATGGCCTCATGCGCCTTGTGCAGGGGGAAGGTGCGGCTGACGCGCGGGCGGATCTTGCCCTCGCTCCACAGCGTCATCAGGTCGGCCATATTGGCGGCGTGGCCCTTGGGATCGCGCATGACGGCGGCGCCCCAGAAGACGCCGATTACCGCCACTGACTTGAGCAGGGTCAGGTTGAGGGGCAGGGACGGGATCCCGGCCGGGAAGCCCACCACCAGATAGCGACCGCACCAGTCCATGGCCCGGAGCGCCGGCTCGGCATAGTCGCCGCCGACCGCGTCATAGACGACATCGGCCCCATCGCGCCCGGTAGCCAGTTTCAGCTCGCCGGACAGCTCCTTCTGGGCCGCCTTGTCCATGGGGCCCGAGGGGTAGATCAGGCCGTTGTCGGCACCCAGCTCCAGCGCGAACTCGACCTTGTCGTTGGTCGAGGCGGCGGCGACGACGCGCGCGCCCATGGCCTTGCCCAGTTCGACCGCGGCAGCGCCCACGCCACCGGCGGCGCCCAGCACCAGCAGGGTTTCGCCCGCCTGCAGCTTCGCCCGGTCCTTCAGGGCATAGTAGCTGGTGCCATAGGTCATGATCAGGGCGGCGGCGGTCTCGAAGTCCATCGCCTTGGGAATGGGGATGACGCTGGCGGCGGGGACGGCGATGCGCTCGACCAGTCCGCCCCACCCGGGCACGGCAATGACCCGGTCGCCCTTGTGGATGCCCTTGACCCCCTCGCCGATCGCCTCGACCACGCCCGCCACCTCGGCACCCGGCGCGAAGGGTCGCTGGGGCCGGAACTGGTATTTGTCCTCGATGATCAGGGTGTCAGGGAAGTTGATGCCCACGGCCCGGACCTCGATGACCACCTCGCCGGCCTTGGGGGTCGGGTCCGACACCTCCTCGACCACCAGGGTTTCCGGGCCACCGGGGGCCTTGGACAGGACTGCGCGCATGGAGAACCTTTCGGGGAGACGGATGCCGGACGACCGGGGCGACTTGCCACCCCGGCCCGTCAGACGGTAACGCTCCGGCCCCACACTCCACAAGACACGAACCGGCCTGTCCGGCGCCCGGAGGCGTATAGATGACCCGACCCGCCCTGATCCTGCACGGAGGCGCCGGTGCCCGGCGTAGCCGCGACTATGCCGCCGAGCGGGCCGACATGGTCGAGGTCGTGCGCGTCATGCAGGCCCGGCTGGAGGCGGGCGAGGCCGCGCTGGACGTCGCGGTCGAGGCCGTCTGCCGGCTGGAAGACTCGGGCCTCTATGTCGCCGGGCGCGGGGCGTCGCCCAATCTGGACGGGGACTATGAGCTGGACGCCAGCCTGATGGACGGGGCCACGGGTCGGGCCGGGGGCATTGCCGCCCTGCAGGGGTTCCGCAATCCGGTGCGGGCCGCCCGGGCGGTCATGGACCACACGCCGCACGTCCTGCTGGTCGGCGAGGGAGCGCGGCGGTTCTGCGAGGAACAGGGGCTGGAGACCGTGCCCGGCGGCGACGACTGGTTCACCCGGGCCGGACAGGGCGAGGACAACCATCCGCCCGGGACGTTGGCGCACGGCACGGTCGGCTGCTGTGTGCTGGACACGCAGGGACGGTTGGCGGCCGCGACCTCGACCGCCGGAGTATTCGGCAAGCTGCCGGGCCGGGTGGGCGACACCCCCCTGCCCGCCAGCGGCACCTGGGCGGACGGCCATGCGGCGGTCTCGTCCACCGGCCAGGGCGAATACTTCATCCGCACGGCGGCGGCAGCCCAGGTCGCCTGGCGGGTCGCCTCGGGCCAGACGGTGACCGAGGCGGGACAGGCCGTCATCGACGCCATCGGCGCCATGGGCGGCGACGGCGGCCTGATCGCCCTGGACCGCGAAGGGCGCCACGCCGACCCCTACAACAGCCAGGGCATGAAGCGCGCCTGGCTGACCCCCGAGGGCAAGATCGGCGTCGCGGTCTTCGACGACTGAGCCCGTTCAGGCCGATAGGCAGATGACCTGGGCGACGCGCAGGTCGCGACGCAGGGCATCGGCGACCCGGCCATAGTTGGCGAGGGTGACAGGCTCCTCCAGCGGCCGGGCGTCGCGGTCCGGCATGCCGCGGATGGCCGGGCCGAAGGTGTCGGGGGCCGTGGTATAGATCCGGCCCCGGCGCGGGGCCTCGGCGATGGTCACGCCCAGCACCCGGCCCTGACGATCCAGCACCGGGGCGCCGGACAGGCCCGAGAGGGTGCCCTTCAGCCCCGACGTACGGCCGACCTCGGCCCAGGCGAGGACCGGCTCATCGCGCTGGCCCCGGCCGCGCACCCGGAAAGTCTCACGGCCAAGCAGGCGCGAGGTGACCTCGCCCGCCCGGCCCTGCGGATAGCCGGGGTGGAAGCCCCGCTGGCCCTTGCGCAGTTCGGGGGCCGCGACCACCGCCAGCGGCTCCGGGCCCCCTTCGGTGATCAGGACGGCGACGTCGGCGCGCGGAGCCAGACGGATGCTGGCGGCGACGGCACGCCCCCCGCCGACCATCAGGGCGGGCCTTGGGCAGCCCTCGACCACATGGCGGGCGGTGACCCAGCGCCCCTCGCCCGCGACCGAGAAGGCGGTGCCCGAGGCGGGCTGGAAGGGAATGTCCGGCGCATTCAGGGTGATGGCCGGGTCGAAGGGGGTGATGGGCCCCAGAAGCGCGCCCTCGACCTCATCCGGTTCGGGCGGCGGGGGCGGGGTGAAGACCTCCTCGCGCCGGTCCAGCGCCCAGATCAGGATCGCCAGCGACAGGAGACCGTAGAAGGCCCAGTCGGTCAGTCGCGACATTTGCCCCCCTAGCCCGCCAGGGCGGCGCCGAGGATCAGGGCGGTCGCCAGCTTGGCCCCGACCAGCAGCACGGCGGCCGAGACCTCGCCCTCGCGGATGCGCTGCGGCAGGCCGGTCAGCAGCATGTCGACCAGCCGGAAGACGAACAGCTGCAGCACCACGGTCGCCACGCCCCAGATGACGATGTCGCGGATCGAGGTCGAGACCGACAGGCTGATGGCCAGCGGAATGGCGAGACCGATCAGGACGCCGGCAAAGGCCACGGCGGCGGCGGAGTTGCCCTCACGGATCAGGGCGACCTCTTTCCAGGGGGTCAGCAGGGCGTACAGGGTCGCGCCCAGCACCAGCAGGGCGATGGTCACCGCCAGATGGGTCATCAGAACCGGAAAGCCCCGGGCAAAGGCCTGGACTTCGGGGCTGGTCAGGACGCTGGAGAGGGACGAGGAGTCCATGGAACGGGTATGCGGGGCCTGAGGATCACGGAAGAAAAAACCGCCCCCCGTCCTTGCCTCAATCCAGCCCCAATCCGCAAGCGCGGCGGAGCCACAGTCTGTGACGAAAGGTTACGGCGGTTCGGGTGGGGAATACCGTCTGAAGGGTCTCAATGGTCTGGATGGTCTGAGTTCAGAATTACCGTCTGAACCGTCTGAATGGTCTGAACCGTCTGGATTGAGCTTCTCCGTCCGTTGGTGTGTTCCCTTCTCCCGATGGGAGAAGGTGGCGCGCGAGCGCCGGATGAGGGGCGGCGGTGTTGGTCGGCGCAAGCCGTAGCTGGGGCAGTGCGACGGCTCACGCCGAAGGCGGGGGGCGACCCTCACCCCTACCCCCTCTCAGGCTACGCGCTGCCCTTCGGGTCCCATCGGGAGAGGGGACAATAAGAACCGTCTGAACCGTCTGAACCGTCTGAATGTCCTCCTGCGCGACCGGGCGGGCCGACAGTGTAAAGGCATTCCGGAGCAGGGCGGGGAAGTCGGGGCGGGATGCGGGCAGGGCGTTGATCCCGCGAGGAATTTCTGCGGGCCCATGGCGCAGCGGGGGGCCGCGGGCACGACCCTGCTGTGGCCTCTGTGAATACGCCGTGGTCGCTGTGATGAACCCGCTTGGCTGCTACGCGCCGCCCTTCGGGTCGCAAGGAGAGACGGACTGCCCGGACCGATCCTCGGTTCAAGCCCGAGGATGGCGACGTCTGCGAGGGCGCGACCTAAGCCGCGTCCTGCTCGGCCTTCCGAAGCGTAGACGCCCGGACCTTTTCGCTTTCGGACTTCAGCTGGCCGCAGGCGGCGAGGATGTCGCGGCCGCGGGGGGTGCGGATGGGCGAGGCATAGCCGGCCTTGTTGAGGATGGCGGCGAAGCGTTCGATGGTCTTCCAGTCCGAGCATTCATAGTCGGTGCCGGGCCAGGGGTTGAACGGAATGAGGTTCACCTTTGCCGGGATGCCCTTGATCAGGTTGAGCAGGGCGTGGGCTTCGTCGGGGCTGTCGTTGACGCCTTTCAGCATCACATATTCGAAGGTCACGCGGCGGGCGTTGGAGAGGCCCGGATAGGCGCGGATGCCGGCCATCAGCTGGGCCAGATCGTACTTCTTGTTAAGCGGCACCAGCACGTCGCGCAGGGGATCATTGGTGGCGTGCAGGCTGATCGCCAGCATGGCCTGGGTGCGGGTGCCGAGCGCCTCGAGCTGGGGCACCACACCCGAGGTCGAGACGGTAATCCGGCGGCGCGACAGGGCGATGCCCTCATTGTCCGAGATGATGTCGATGGCGTCGGCGACGTGGTCGAGATTGTAGAGCGGCTCGCCCATGCCCATGAAGACGATGTTCGACAGGCGGCGGTCTTCCTTGGGCGACGGCCATTCGCCGAGGTCGTCGCGGGCGACCTGGACCTGGGCGACGATTTCGGCGGCGGTCAGGTTGCGGACCAGCTTTTGCGTGCCCGTGTGGCAGAAGGTGCAGTTGAGCGTGCAGCCGACCTGTGAGGAGACGCACAGCGCGCCGGCGCGGCCGACGTCAGGGATGTAGACGGCCTCGACCTCGATGCCCGGGGCTGTGCGGATCAGCCATTTGCGGGTGCCGTCGTTCGAGACCTGACGCTCGACGATCTCGGGCCGGGCGAGGGTGAAGGCGGCGGCCAGCCTTTCGCGCGTGTCCTTGGCGACATTGCTCATGGCGGCGAAGTCGGTGACGCCGAAATGATGGATCCAGCCCCAGACCTGGGAGGCGCGCATCTTCGCCTTCTCCGGCGGGCAGATGTCGGCGTCGATCAACGCCTGGCGCAGGCCCTCGCGCGTCAGCCCCGAGAGGTTGACCGGCGCAGCCGTGGCCGGTTGGGCGCGGGAAAGATCGAGCGTGATGCTCACGGGAGCAATCCTGTCGAAGGGGGCGGGACGGGCGGAAAGGCGGGGCTTATACCACAGAACCCGTCACGATTAAGGCCCCGGGGTCCCCCCGGGCCGAGGCCCTACAGCAGGGCCGAGATCGCTTGCCGGGCCGCTTCGCCCAAGTCGGGGCGTTTCAGGGCTAGGGCGACATTGGCGCGTAAGAGACCGATCTTGTCGCCGCAGTCGTGGGTGACGCCCTCATACTCATAGGCGGTGAAGGCCTGATCCTGCATCAGGCGGGCCATGGCGTCGGTCAGCTGGATCTCGCCGCCCGCACCCCGGCCTTGCGTCGCCAGCAGGTCGAAGATCTGCGGCTGGAGGATGTAGCGGCCCGAGATCGACAGGTTGGAGGGGGCCTCGCCGCGCGGGGGCTTTTCGACCATGCCCTTCATCGAGATGCGGCGGCCATTGCGCTCGGCCGGGTCGACGATGCCGTATTTGTGGGTGTCGGCCTCGGGCACCTGTTCGACGCCGATGACATTGCCGCCGACCTCGGCATAGACGTCGGCCAGCTGTTTCAGGGCGCCGGGCTGACCGTCGACGATGACGTCGGGCAGGATCACGGCAAAGGGTTCGTCGCCGATGATGTCGCGGGCGCACCAGACGGCGTGGCCGAGGCCCTTGGGCTGCATCTGGCGGGTGAAGCTCATCTCGCCGGCCATGGCCAGTTCGCCGTTCATCATCTCGAGGATGTCGGTCTTGCCCTTGGCCTCCAGCTGGGCCTCCAGCTCGATCTGGTGGTCGAAATAGTCCTCGATCGCCTGTTTGGCGCGGCCTGTGACGAAGACGATATGCTCGATCCCCGCCTCGCGCGCTTCCTCGACGATATAGCTGAGGATGGGGCGATCGACGACGTTCAGCAGTTCCTTGGGCGTGGTCTTGGTGCCGGGCAGGACCCGGGTGCCGAGACCGGCGACGGGAAAGACGGCCTTGCGCAGGCGGGCGGGGGTGGCGGGCATGGACGACTCCTGGACGGGATCACTCAACCGTGACGGACTTGGCAAGGTTCCGGGGCTGGTCGACGTCGGTGCCCTTATGGACGGCGGTGAAATAGGCCAGCATCTGGACGGGAATGGCATAGACCAGCGGCGCGATCAGGGGGTGGCAGTCCGGCGCCTCGATCCGGGTGATGCCGGTGCCGTGGGGCGTGGGCGCCGACAGGGGCGCGATCATCACCACCGGGCCGCCGCGCGCGGCGATCTCCTGAAGGTTGGAGGCGGTCTTTTCGAACAGATCGTCCAGCGGGGCGAGGGCGACGGTCGGCGTGTCCTCGTCGATCAGGGCGATCGGGCCATGCTTGAGCTCGCCGGCGGCATAGCCCTCGGCGTGGATATAGCTGATCTCCTTGAGCTTCAGCGCGCCTTCCATGGCCAGAGGGAACATGGCACCCCGGCCGAGGAACAGGACGTCGGTGGCGCGCGACAGCTCGTGGGCCACATCGCGCATCCGGTCTTCCATCTGCAGGGCCTCGGCGATCAGGCGCGGAGACTCGAACAGGGCCTGAACCAGTCTGGCTTCTTCGTCCGCGCTGATCCGGCCGCGCGCGACACCGGCGGTGACGGCCAGCGCCAGCAGGGCGGCGACCTGGGCGGTGAGGGCCTTGGTCGAGGCGACGCCGATCTCGGGGCCGGCATGGGTGGGCCACAGATATTGCGCCTCGCGCGCCATCGACGAGGTGTGCACATTGACGAGGGCCGCCGTGGGCAGGCCCAGACCCTTGCACCAGGTCAGGCAGGCAAGGGTGTCGGCAGTCTCGCCCGACTGGCTGACGGCCACGGCCAGGGTGTCGGGCATCAGGGCCGGGGAGCGATAGCGAAACTCGGACGCGATCTCGACATCGCAGGGCAGGCCGGCCAGTTTTTCAAAGGCGTAGCGGCCGATCTGGGCGGCGTAGAAGGCCGTGCCGCAGGCCACGATCTGGATGCGGGCGATCGATTTGAAGTCGACGTCCTGTTTGAAGGCCCGGCCGTTGACGAAATCCAGATAGGCCGAGAGCGTGCGCTGGACGCTGTCGGGCTGTTCGTGGATCTCCTTTTCCATGAAGTGGCGGTACTCACCCTTCTCGACCTGGGCGGCCGAGGCGGAGACAATCACCTTCTGACGTTCGACCGGTTCTCCATCGACGTCGAACATGCGGGCGCCGGTGCGGTCGAGGGCGACATAGTCCCCCTCTTCCAGATAGCTGATGGTCTGGGTGAAGGGGCCGACGGCCAGCGCGTCAGAGCCCAGATACATTTCGCCCTCGCCCCAGCCGACGACCAGCGGGCTGCCACGCCGGGCGCCGAGGATCATGCCGTCCTCGCCCTCGATCAGCACGGCCAGCGCATAGGCACCCGTCAGCCGGTCGAGCACGGACTTGAAGGCGACGACCGGATCGTTGCCGCCGCCGAGGGCGCGATCCAGCAGGTGGGCCACGACCTCGGTGTCGGTCTGGCTCTCGAAAGTATTGCCGAACGCCTCGAGCTCGGCCTTGAGGTCGGCAAAATTCTCGATGATGCCGTTGTGAACCAGGGTCACGCGGCCCGCCTTGTGCGGGTGGGCGTTCTGGGTCGTGGGCGCGCCGTGAGTGGCCCAGCGCGTGTGGCCGATGCCGACCGTCGAGGACAGGGGTTCGGCCTGCAAAACCGCCTCCAGCGCGGCGATCTTGCCCTTGGCCCGGCGACGCTCGATGCGACCCTCGACCAGGGCGGCGACGCCCGCCGAGTCATAGCCGCGATATTCGAGCCGCTTCAGGCTCTCGATCAGCCGGGGGATCGCCGGGCCGGTGCCGGTGACGCCAATGATGCCGCACATAGGTTCGTCCCTTATCAAAGATCGTCAGAAAACCATGGCTTTACGCACAGGCCCGTGACGGTCTAAGCCCACTCCGCCCTCGGGGGGCGGCTCCCCCCTAGGCCAAGACGACGGGGCCTGACACCTAAATTGCGGTTTCGCAAGGTTTCTGTCTCTGATGTCGGGCATGCCGGGGGGCCAGGAGTGAGGGATATTCATGGCTGAGAGACGCTATTTCGGGACCGACGGAATCCGGGGCCGGGCCAACACCCACCCCATGACGCCCGAGGTGGCGCTGCGGGTGGGCCTCGCGGCCGGGCGGATGTTCATGTCCGAGGATGACCGGCGCCACACCGTGGTGATCGGCAAGGATACCCGCCTGTCCGGCTATATGATCGAGCCGGCCCTGGTGGCCGGTTTTGCCAGCGCCGGCATGGATGTGATCACCTTTGGCCCCCTGCCCACGCCGGGCGTGGCCATGATGACCCGGTCGATGCGCGCCGATCTGGGCGTGATGATCTCGGCCTCGCACAATGGCTTCATGGACAATGGCATCAAGCTGTTCGGGCCGGACGGCTACAAGCTGTCGGACTCGGTCGAGCTGAAGATCGAGGCGATGATGGACGCCGATCTGGATGCCGATCTGGCCCCCGCCGACCAGTTGGGCCGGGTCCGGCGCATCGACGACAGCCAGGCGCGCTATATCGAGGTGGCCAAGGCGACCTTTCCCAAGGCGCTCAGCCTGAAGGGCCTAAGAGTCGTGATCGACTGCGCCAACGGGGCCGGGTACCGCGTCGCGCCGACCACGCTTTATGAGCTGGGCGCCGAGGTTTTCCCGCTGGGCGTCGAGCCCAACGGCCTGAACATCAATGCCGATTGCGGCTCGACCTATCCGCAGGCGCTGAGCGCGGCGGTCAATCTGCACCGGGCCGATATCGGCATTGCGCTGGACGGTGACGCCGACCGGGTCATCATCTGCGACGAGAAGGGCCAGGTCGTCGACGGCGACCAGATCATGGCGCTGGTGGCAAGGGACTGGGCCGCGCAAGGGCTGCTGATGGGCGGCGGGGTGGTCGCCACCGTCATGTCCAATCTGGGACTGGAGCGGGCCCTGCTGGCTGACGGTCTGACGCTGGAGCGGACCAGGGTCGGCGACCGCTATGTCATGGAGCGGATGCGCAAGGGCGGCTTCAATCTGGGCGGCGAACAGTCGGGCCATATCATCCTGCGCGACCACGCGACCACCGGCGACGGCCTGATTTCGGCGCTGCAGGTGCTGGCCGTCCTGGTCAAGAGCGGGCGCAAGATGAGCGATCTGGCCCGCCAGTTCGACCCGGTGCCGCAGATCCTCGAGAACGTCCGCTATGCGGCGGGCAAGCCGATGGAGTCGGCGACCGTCAAGGCCACCATCGCCGAGGGCGAGGCGCGATTGAAGGGGCAGGGCCGGGTTCTGGTCCGCAAATCGGGCACAGAAAAGCTGATCCGCGTCATGGCCGAGGGCGACGACGAGGCGCTGGTCCGGTCGGTCGTGGACGACATCTGTGCGGCCGTGAAAGCAGCCGGCTAGGTGTCGAAGCTATGAA
>NZ_DDOD01000016.1:0-3659 GCF_002341485.1 Brevundimonas sp. UBA2503
CCCGCTGGTCGCCAGCATGATCGGGGTGCTGTGATCAGTTGCTCCTCCCCCGTTCACGGGGGAGGGGGACCATCGGAGATGGTGGAGGGGGCGGCCGCGTGCCGCCCTTTTCCTGTCGGCGACGGTCATCTGTGGTCAGCGGCTCAGGATATCGCCCACCCCTGCGAGCATCAGCCAGAGGGCCAAGGCGCCGCCCATGCTGACGGCGAACCACTTGAACCGATCTATGCCGGACCCTCTTGCCAGCAAGGCCAGGCCGATGGCCGCAACCACAGAAGCCAGCGCACCCCACGCAAGGCCACTGATCGCTTGCTCGGCATTGCCCCCGACGCGCACGCTCTCCAGCCAGAAGCCGACGACCGGGCCTATCAGTACCAGCAGGCCGAGGATCAGCCGAGCCCCGGCCCTCACCATCGTCAGCGATCCTTCTCACGCTCCGTGCCGGACCGCGCGTCCAGCGCGGCTTGCGCGGCGGCAAGGCGGGCGATCGGCACGCGGTAGGGCGAGCAGCTGACATAATCCAGCCCGGCACCCTCGCAGAAGGCGATCGAGGACGGATCGCCCCCATGCTCGCCGCAGATGCCCAGTTTGACGTCGGCGCGCACGGCCCGGCCGCGCTCGGCGGCGATGCGGATCAGATCGCCGACGCCTTCCTGGTCCAGCCGGACGAAGGGATCGGTCTCGAAGATGCCCTTGTCCATATAGGCCTGCAGGAACCGGCCCGAATCGTCGCGCGAAATGCCGAACGTCGTCTGGGTCAGGTCATTGGTGCCGAAGCTGAAGAACTGCGCATGTTCGGCGAGGTCGCCGGCCCGCAGCGCCGCGCGCGGCAGCTCGATCATCGTGCCGACCAGATAGGCGATCGACTGACCGGTCTCCTCGAACACGGCCTTCGCCGTCCGGTCGGTCAGCTCGCGCAGATATTTCATCTCCAGACCGAGCGCGACCAGCGGATGCATGATCTCGGGCAGGGGTGCCTCGCCCGAGGTGGCCTGCACCTCCAGCGCCGCCTCGAGGATGGCCCGCACCTGCATCTCGTAGATTTCGGGATAGGCGACGCCGAGGCGACAGCCGCGGTGGCCCAGCATGGGGTTGGTCTCGTGCAGCTCCTTGGCCCGCCGCTTCAGCTTGGCGGCGTCCAGCCCCTGGGTTGTGGCCAGGGCATCGATCTCGGCCTCGCTGTGCGGGATGAACTCGTGCAGCGGCGGATCCAGCAGACGGATGGTGACCGGCAGGCCCGCCATGATCTGGAACAGCTCGACAAAGTCGGACTTCTGGAACGGCGCGATCTTGGCCAGCGCCGCGCGACGGCCCGCCTCGTCATCGGCCAGAATCATCTCGCGCACGGCGGCGATCCGGGCATCGTCGAAGAACATGTGCTCGGTCCGGCACAGACCGATGCCCTCGGCGCCAAAGCCGCGCGCGGTCTTGGCGTCCAGTGGCGTCTCGGCATTGGCCCGCACGCGCAGGCGGCGGACCTTGTCGGCCCAGGCCATCAGCGTCTGGAAATCACCGGTCAGCTCGGGCTCGATCATCGGCACGGCCCCGTCCAGAACCTCGCCCTTGGAGCCGTCGATGGTGATGATCTCACCCGCCTTGAAGGTCCGGCCGCGAGCGGTGAAGGTCCCGGCCTTTTCATCGATATGGATTTCGCCAGCGCCGGAGACGCAAGGGCGCCCCATGCCGCGCGCCACCACCGCGGCGTGGCTGGTCATACCGCCGCGTGCCGTGACAATGCCGCGCGCCGCATGCATGCCGTGGATGTCCTCGGGCGAGGTCTCCTCACGCACCAGAATGACCGCGTCGCCCAGCTGGTTCATCCGCTCGGCCTCATCCGCGTCGAACACGATCTTGCCGGTGGCCGCACCGGGGCTGGCGGGCAGGCCCGCCGCCACCACATGGCGCTCGGCCTTGGGATCGAGGGTCGGGTGCAGCAGTTGGTCCAGCGCCGACGGGTCGACACGGCTGACCGCTTCCTCCTCGGAAATCACGCCTTCAGAGGCCAGATCGACCGCGATCTTCAGCGCCGACTTGGCCGTGCGCTTGCCGTTGCGGGTCTGCAGCATCCACAGACGGCCCTGTTCGACCGTGAACTCGATGTCCTGCATGTCGCGGTAATGCGTCTCCAGACGCCCGACGACCTCGACGAACTGCCCGAACACTTCGGGCATGGCCTCTTCCATCGACGGCGCCGTCTCGCCCATCTCCTCGCGCCCGGCCCGGGTCAGCGACTGCGGCGTCCGGATACCGGCGACCACATCCTCGCCCTGGGCATTGATCAGGAACTCGCCATACAGCTTGGCCTCACCGGTCGAGGGGTTGCGCGTAAACGCCACCCCGGTCGCCGAGGTCTGGCCCATATTGCCGAACACCATCGACTGAATATTGACCGCCGTGCCCCAGCTTTCGGGAATGTCGTGCATGCGGCGATAGAATTTGGCCCGATCGTTCATCCAGCTGTCGAACACGGCGCCGATCGCGCCCCACAGCTGGGCGTGCGGGTCCTGCGGGAATGGCTGACCCAGCCGGTCCTCGACCACGGCCAGATAGTCGGCGATCACCGCCTGCCAGTGGTCGGCATCCAGATCGGTGTCGATGGTGACACCCAGACGGTCCTTATGATCGTCCAGCACCTCCTCGAAGTCGTCGTGGCTCAGGCCGAGGACGACGTTGGAATACATGGTGATGAAGCGGCGATAGCTGTCCAGGGCGAAGCGCCGGTCCCCCGACAGCGCCGCCAGACCCTCGACCGTCTGGTCGTTCAGGCCCAGGTTCAGCACCGTGTCCATCATGCCGGGCATCGACGCCCGCGCGCCCGACCGCACCGAGACCAGCAGCGGATTCTTGACGTCGCCAAAGGTCTTGCCGGTGATCGCCTCGACCTTCTCCAGACCGGCCTTCACCTGATCGGCCAGGGCGTCGGGATAGCTCTGCCCGTTCGAGAAATAGTGGACACAGGCCTCAGTGGTGATGGTGAACCCCGGCGGCACCGGCAGGCCCAGCGACGACATCTCGGCCAGATTGGCGCCCTTGCCGCCCAGCAGGTTCTTCATCGACGACTCACCGTCCGCCGATCCCCCGCCAAAGCCATACACCCACTGAGTCATCGTGCCCGTCCTCGCCTCACTGCTCCGGTTCTGACTAGCGCGCCGCACCCGCGAAGGCGAGGCCGCAGCCGTAACAATCCGTGAGGGCGTGTGACGTTGCGAGCGTCCTTCTCCCCTCGGGGGAGAAGGTGTCAGACAAAGCCTGACGGATGAGGGGGCCGTTTGCCCAGCTGCTCCGCCCGTCGCCGGATCGCTGCGAACAGTACATTCGGGTTGCTCAGGAAGGCTTCATTGCCGACGCGGATCACGCCAAAGCCCGCCGACTTCAGCCGCTCGTCGCGCGCGGCGTCCTCGGCCTCCCGCAGGCGATGCACACCCCCGTCCAGTTCGATGACCAGCTTCAGCTCGGCGCAATAGAAGTCGACGGTCAGCCCAGCGAGTGGCGCCTGTCGCCGGAACTTCAGCCCCTCCAGCTTGCGATCCCGCACCATCTGCCAGAAGCGCGTCTCGGCCAGCGACATGTCGGATCGCAGACGCCGCGCCCGGCGGGTTTTGTCCGGTGACTGATGCATCGCCCCTCCCCTTCTCCCCTCGGGGGAGAAGGTGTCGGGC
>NZ_DDOD01000016.1:3780-64687 GCF_002341485.1 Brevundimonas sp. UBA2503
GCCCCCTCATCCGTCTCGCTCCGCGAGCCACCTTCTCCCCCGAGGGGAGAAGGATCAGCCCCCCACCTTCCCGAAGTCGGCGACGCGGCCCATGACGGTGCGGACCTGGCCCAGCAGTTTCAGGCGATTGTCGCGCTCGGCGGGAACGTCGGAGTTGACCATGACGGCGGTGAAGAAGGCATCGACCGGCGCGCGCAGGTGGCTGAGCGCGGTCATGGCGGCGGCAAAGTCCTCGGTGGCCAGCGCCGCATCGACCTCGGTTCCGGCCTTCGACACGGCGGCGATCAGGGCGGTTTCCTCAGGCGAGGCACCGTCCAGCGCGACGGGTTCGCCCTCGGGCAGCGGGCCCTTCTTGGCCTCGGCCCGCAGGATGTTCGACGCCCGCTTGTAGCCCGCCAGCAGGTTCTCGCCGTCCTCGGTCTCGAGGAAGGCCCCCAGCGCCTCGACCCGCCGCACGATGCGGACCAGATCGTCGTCGCCCAGCGAGAACACCGCGTCCACCAGATCGTGCCGTTGGCCTTGGTCGCGGAGGAGGACCTTCAGGCGGTCGGCGAAGAAGGCGAGGAGTTCGGCCAAGCTTTCATCGGAAACCGGGGGAATGTGATCGTATCGAACCTCTACTGTCGGATCAAAGCCCGGTTTGCGCACGGCCAGCCCCCGCTCTCGCGCTTGATCAGCGGCAACATCGTCGCGTGCTTCTTCAGCGTATTCGGCAGCCATCCTAACCAGCACCGACGCCATCAGAACGACCCTTGTAATAGGAACCCGCACCCCATTCTCCAGCACCAGCCGGATCACGCCGAGCGCCGCCCGCCTCAGGGCGAAGGGATCCTTCGAGCCCGTCGGCTTTTCGTCGATGGCGAAGAAGCCGACCAGGGTGTCCAGCTTGTCAGCCAGCGCCACGGCCACGGTCAGGGGCGCGGTCGGCACCGCATCGTTCGGGCCCTGCGGCTTGTAATGGTCGCGGATGGCGTCGGCGACGGCGTCGCCCCACCCGTCCGCTTCGCGGCCACCCTCCCCATCAAGGGGAGGGAGATCGGCGCCGTCTCCCTCCCCCTTGTGGGGAGGGTCCGCCTGAAGGGCGGGGGTGGGGGCAAGGCGCGCATAATACCCGCCCATGATCCCCTGCAGCTCGGGGAACTCGCCCACCATGCCGCTGGCCAGATCGGCCTTGGCGAGGCGGGCGGCCTGTTCGGCCTGAACGGCGTCAGCGCCGACCAGCGGGGCGATCTCGCGGGCCAGGGCGGCGATGCGGTCGACCCGCTCGGCCAGCGTGCCCAGTTTGGCGTGGAAGGTGACGCCCTCCAGCTTCTTCGCCCAGACGTCAAAGCCGACCTTGCGGTCCTCGTCCCAGAAGAAGCGGGCGTCGTTCAGGCGGGCCGACAGCACGCGGGCATTGCCGGCGGCCAGCGCCGTTCCGCCATCGCTGGCCTCGACATTGGCGACGACGACGAAGTTCGGGGCGAGTCGCTGCGCGCGTCCGCCCCCCTCCCCGCCTTCGGCGGTACTCCCCCCGCTTTGCGAGGGGAGAGAAACCGCGAAATACTTCTGGTGCACCTTCATCGACAGGCGCACCACCTCGGGCGGGAGGTCGAGGAAGGCGGGGTCCATCTCGCCCAGGATCGGCGTCGGCCATTCGGCCAGCCCGGCGACCTCGTCCAGCAGGCCGTCGTCGTCGACCAGTTCCAGACCGCGGGCCTGGCACACCGCCCGCGCCGCCTCCAGAATCTTCAGCCGCCGGTCGGTAGCATCCAGCAGCACATGCTCGCGCTCCAGCCGGGCGCGATAGTCCGCGAAATCCTTGACCCCAAACGGCTGGCCCGAGCCCATGAAGCGGTGGCCTTCGGTCACATCGCCGCTCGCGATGCCGTCGATGGCGAACGGCACCACGGCCCCGTCGAACAGGCAGACGATCCGCTTCAGCGGCCGCACCCAGCGCAGCGTGCCGGTGCCCCAGCGCATCGACTTGGGCCAGGGGAAGTCGCGCACGATCCGCTCGACCATCTCGGGGATCAGGGCCGCAGTCGCCCGCCCCTGCTCCGAGATCACGGCAAACAGCACGCCGTCCCGCTCGACCAGCTGGTCGCGGGCGAGACCCGTCTTGCGCAGGAAGCCCTCCAGCGCCTGTTCGGGCGCGCTGGTCTTCGGGCCTTTGATCTCTTCCTCGCGGTCGGGCGTCGCCGCCGGCAGTCCCTCGACCACCAGCGTCAGCCGCCGCGGCCCGGCAAAGGTCGTCAGCGCCTCGAACGTCAGGCCCGCCGCCTTCAGCCGCTCGGTCGCCATCCGCTCCAGATCACGCGCCGCCCCGCCCTGCATGCGGGCCGGGATCTCTTCGGAAAACAGTTCAATGAGGAGTTGGGGCATTACGCACGTCCCCTTTCCTGCTCGACCCATTCGGTGGCGCAGGCCTTACAGAGATCCCGGATGCGGCCGATGTAGCTTTGTCGCTCGGCGACCGCGATGGCCCCGCGCGCATCCATCAGATTGAACAGGTGCGAGGCCTTCAGCACCTGATCATAGGCCGGGAGCACCAGCGCCTGACCCTGCGGGCCCTTCATGGCGAGGAACCGTTCGACTTCGGCCACCATGTCCTCGAACCGGCGCTTCAGCCCGTCGACGTCATAACCGTGGAAATTGGCCTCGGACTGCTGGCGCTCGTTCTCGAGGAAGACCTCGCCATAGGTCAGGCCGTCCTTGTTGAAGCGAAGGTCGTAAACATTATCAACGCCCTGCACATACATGGCCAGCCGCTCCAGCCCATAGGTCAGCTCGCCCGAGACCACATCGACCTCGATCCCGCCGACGCCCTGGAAATAGGTGAACTGCGTCACCTCCATGCCGTCGCACCAGACCTCCCAGCCCAGCCCCCAGGCCCCGACCGTCGGGTTCTCCCAGTCGTCCTCGACGAAGCGGATGTCGTGCAATTTCGGATCGATCCCGATCGCCTCCAGCGACCCCAGATAGAGCGCCTGCAGGTCCTCCGGATTGGGCTTCAGGATCACTTGATACTGATAATAGTGCTGTAATCTATTGGGATTTTCGCCATAGCGGCCATCGCCGGGCCGGCGGCTGGGCTGCACATAGGCCGCCTTCCACGGGCGCGGGCCCAGCGCGCGCAGCACGGTCGCGGGGTGCAGGGTGCCGGCCCCCACCTCGATGTCATAGGGCTGCAGGATCGCGCACCCCTGATCGCCCCAGTATTTGTGGAGGGTCAGGATCAGGTCCTGAAACGAAAGAGGTTCGGTGGTCACGTCAGGCATTTCGTCCGGGGAAGAAGGCGGCGGACCCTAGACGCGCCGGGCCGTGGCGACAAGGCGACTGCACCGTTCCTTAAGCGTCGGCGGGCAGGATGGCGCCATGAGACAGCTGGACCAATTCCGCAGGCGCGCCGCCCGCTATCTGGAGATCGAGGCCGTAACCGTGGCCCCCGCGCGCGGCCTGTTCAGCCTCAGCTTTGACGACTTCCCCGAGAGCGCCTGGAGCGTCGCCGGACCGATCCTGGCTGACCACGACGTGCGGGCCACCTATTATGTCTGCGGCGGGCTGGAGCGCGGCACCAATCTGGACCTGCCCCAGTTCACGACCGAACAGCTTCAGGCACTGCATGCGGCGGGCCACGAGATCGGATGTCATACCTTCGGCCACGACAGCGTGCTGCGGCTGGCCGGCCCGGCACTGATCGACAGTCTGGACCGCAACGCCCGCTGGGTGGCCGAGCGGCTGGACGGCTATCGGATGCAGACCTTTGCCTATCCGTTTGGGGATGCCTCCCTCAGTGCGAAACGCGTGCTGCGCGACCGGTTCGATCTGGCGCGCGGCGTTCGCGAAGGCCTGAGCCTCGGGCGCGAGGACCGGATGCTGATCAAGAGCTTCGGCATGGAGAGCCGCCGCCTGCCCGGCTACGACCTTGCGACCATGATGGCCGAGGCGGCGACGAACAAGGGCTGGCTGACCGCCTATGCCCACGATGTCTCCGACCACCCCACCCCCTATGGCTGCACGCCCGCCGACCTCGATCGGGTGCTGACGCTGGCGAAACAAGCTGGCCTGACGATCCTGCCCATGGGTCATGCGTGGGGGGAGTGTGTGGGTCGCCAGACCCAGCGAAACGCCGCCTGAAAGAGGCTCGTCATCCTCGGACTTGATCCGAGGATCGGTCCGGGCAGACCTTCCGACGTTCACGCCGACACCGATCTTCGGGTCAAGCCCGAAGATGACGATCTATGACTTACGCCGCCTTCACGTCTGGAGAAGCCTTCCGCGCATCGGCCCAGCGGATCAGGGCGGCGCGGGGCCAGGCGACAATCCACGAGCGGGCGGTGTATTTGCCCTCCTCGATCAGGGCCTTGCGGGTCGGAGAGCTGGTGGCGGCACGCTCGGTGTGGATCTCGCCCGGGCCCTGATGGACCATGAAGGCCCCGTGCTTCAGCGGGTTGAGCCGCAGATAGGCCAGCCGCGGGCTGATCTGCTCCAGCGGCGGGTCATAGAACCAGCTGGAGCCCAGCATCCCCGCCATCTCCGGACGGGTCTTGAGGATTTCGGCGGCCGTGGCCCAGGCCCGGTCCCAGCCGGCCTCGTTGAAATCGGACAGCTCGCGGCTCTCGGTATGCACCTCCAGCCAGGGCTTCCACGCCTGGGCGGCGGCATAGGCCGGGATCACCGACCAGCCCCAGCCCTCGCGCGCATGGCGCAGCACCTGTCCGGGGCCCATGGGCGAGCTGAGGTCGATCATCTGGGTGCGCGCGCCGGGCACGCTCAGCGCCAGCGACAACCGCACATCCTTGGCCCAGAAGTCGCGGTCATAGGGGTCAGCGGCCGCGGTCAGGAAGTCCGCCATCCGACCGATCCACTCGGGATAGAGCTCCAGACTGGCCTGCGGCAGGCGCTCGGCCGCGATCCGCTTCGGCAACTCCAGCGCATAGTGGGCGATCAGGGCCCGGCGGTGATCGACAGTAAGGCCGGTGCCGAAGGCCGCGCACAGCGCCTCTTCCACCCGATGTCCGGGCTGGTCGAAATCCCAGTGCGGGGCCGAGGCGGCGGCCGCAGCGGCGGCGTCATCCGCAAGGGCGGCCAGAAGGGCGCGATCCGCCTCCGACACGCGGGCACGGACGGCATCGAAGCGGGCGATCAGGTCGGGGCTGAGCGTTTTCATGACGCCATCCTACCGGACCACCGGTTTGCGGCCCGTTAAGCCCCCAGCCGAGCCTGCCGCACCCACCAGTCGGGATGAGCCCCCTCCAGCGCCCCGGCCGCCCGGGCTGCTGTTGCTGCATCGTCGTACAGACCGAATACTGTAGCGCCCGAACCGGACATCCGTACCAGCCGCGCCTGCCCCTCGGCCCGCACAGCGTCCAGTGCCGTGCCAATTGCGGGGGTGTTCAACAGGGCAGGCGCCTCAAGGTCGTTCCTCTGAGCGGCCAGCCAGCCGATCACGGCCTCGGCGTCCCAACTGGCCGGGCCTGCCGGACGGTCGGCGCCCCCCACGCCCAGCCTGTCATAGGCCCCGTAGACGGCACCCGTCGGCGACGGCACGCCCGGATTGACCAACACAGCATGAAGCGTCGGCAGGCGCGGCTCGGGCGTCAGAACCTCGCCCTTCCCCTCGGCCCAGGCGGGAGTAGATGCCAGACACATGAGCCCGTCCGCCCCCAGCCCACTGGCCACCTGGACCAGCACCGGATCCTCAAGGTCCGGCGCCAGATACCGCCGCGCCAGTCTCAGCGCCGCCCCTGCATCGGCCGAGCCCCCGCCCACCCCGGCGGCCACGGGCAACCGCTTGTCCAGCGTCAACGACAGGGAGGAGGTCTCAAGACCGGTGGCCGCGCCCAGTCCGGCAAGCGCCCGGAGCACCAGATTGCCCGCCTGCCCGGCCGGGTCCCTGATCAAGGCATCCGCAAACGGTCCGACCACCGACAGCCCCGGTGGCCCGTCCGGGTCGAGGATCAGCATGTCCCCGACGTCGGCGAACGCCACGAGACTGCTTAAGGGGTGATAGCCGTCAGCCTCAACCGGCCCGACATGCAGGAACAGATTGATCTTGGCCGGAGCCACCTCGACCCACTGCATGGGGCTCAGGACGCCCCGTTGGCCGAACCGGTCGGAGAGGCGGGCAGGCCCGACTCCAGCTTCTGCTCCACGGCGGTCCGCAGCTCGGCGTCCGGCTCAAGCGTCAGCACCCGGTTCCACTGGAACACCGCCTCGCGCTGCCGACCGACCTGCCAGTAGGCATCGCCCAGATGGTCATTGATCACGGCATTGGCGGGTTCACCGTCGACCGCACCTTCCAGAATGCCGACCGCCTGCTCGTAGCGGCCCTGCTGGTAACGCGCCCAGCCCAGCGAATCCTGGATATTGGCATTGCCCGGATCGATCTCGGCCGCCCGGGCGATCAGTTCGGCGCCCTGATCGACGCGGCGGCCGCTGTCGACCCAGATATAGCCCAGATAGTTCAGGATGTTGGGATCATCGGGCCGCGCCTGCAGGGCGGCCCACAGCTCGGCCTCGGCCTCATCCAGCCGGCCGAGGGCGTCATAGAGTCCCGCCCGGAGGAAACGCACGGAGAAATCCTGATCCGCCGTGTTCAGCAGCGGCCCTTCGGCCAGTTCCAGCGCCTCCTCATAGCGTTCCAGATCGGCCAGCTGCCCGGCCAGCAGATAGGCGACCCGCGGATCCTCGGGATTGGCAGCGAAGGCCCGGTTCAGCTCGGCGAGGGCGTCCTCTGGCCGGTCTTCCTCCTGATAACTGAGCGCCGACTGAATCCGCGCCTCGACATAATAGGGACCGGCGTCCGGGCCGATGCGCGCAAACGTATTGCGGGCCGCCACCTCCAGATTGCCTTCGGCCAGGCTGACCCCGACGTTCAGCAGGGTCTCCGGATTGGGCACCAGCGCATAGGCCAGCCGCAGATAGACGGCGGAGAACTCGTGCCCGCCCTCGATACTAGCCTGCAGGGCCGCATTCTCCAGCGCCATGGCCGTGCCTTCGCGCAGGGTCGGCAGGACTGGCGGACGACCCCGCCCCGCAGCGCGCGCCCGCGCGGCCTGAAGCGACGGATCGTCCCCCACCTCGGCCTGGGTTACGTCGTAAAGTTCCACGGCATCGGCCCGGCGACCGCGACGCTCCAGAAACTCGCCGTAAGCCAGAGTGAACAGCTGGCGTCCGCCCCGGCTGGCGATCAGCCGCTGATACTCGGCCTCCGCCTCGACATGATCCCCCCGGAGTTCGAGCAGGTGGGCGCGGTGCGACCGCTGGAACAGGCTGTTGATGTCACTGGCCCGGCCCTGAACCGGCGCCAGGGCCCGCTCCCAGTCGCCGGCCGCCGCCGCGATGAAGGGGGTGACATAGGTGCCCGGTCGCGCATGCGGGCGTCCGATCGGCCGGGTGGCCACCACCGCATAGGCAGCCGCCGCGTCACCGCGCACCAGATGCTGCACAGCCTCGACCAGCCTCCCGGCCTCGGCCAGCACCGGCGGCACCGTCTCGCCCTCGGGCGACAGACGACCCGCATAGGCCAGATCGCCGCCGATCAGCGATGAGGTAAAGGCCTGAAGCTGCAAGGTTTCGATATCCGGCACCAGCACCTGGGCCCGACGCAAATAGTCGGCCCCGATGCCCGCCTCGCCCTCGGTCGCCGCCAGCCGTCCGACCAGGAACAGGCCATAGACCGACCGCCCCTCGTCATCGACCGGCACCGCCTCCCAGATCTCGGGCATGCGCGAGGGCGGCGGCAGCTCCACCGACCGCCCGCTCGGAAGCGGCGGGGCCTCCTGCGCCAAGGCAGGCGCGGACATCAAACCCAACCCGAGGGCAAGGACAGAACAGGCGGCGAGGGGGGAGAGACGCTTCATACCATCAAGCCTTCACGGTTTACCGACGGTCCGCAAGAGCCCCCTCGCCCCGCGCGAAGCCTACATGTTCGGATAGTTCGGGCCGCCGCCGCCCTGCGGGGTCGTCCAGACGATGTTCTGCGACGGATCCTTGATGTCGCAGGTTTTGCAGTGGACGCAGTTCTGGGCGTTGATCTGGAAGCGCGGATTGGACTTGCCGTCCTCGTCGTACAGCACCTCATAGACCCCGGCCGGACAGTACAGCCGCGCAGGCTCGCCATATTTCGGCAGGTTCACCTGGATCGGCACCGACGGGTCCAGCAGCTTCAGGTGCGCCGGCTGATCCTCGTCGTGGTTGGTGTTCGACACGAACACCGAGCTCAGCTTGTCGAAGCTCAGCTTGCCGTCCGGCTTGGGATAGGTGATCGGCTTGTGCTTCGACGCCGGTTCGGTCGAGGCCGCATCCGTCTTGCCGTGGCCCAGCGTCCCGAACGGAGACCAGCCGCGGAACAGGCTGGTGATCTGCATATCGATCCCGCCCAGCAGGGTGCCGAAGAAGGCGCCGTATTTGGACAGCAGCGGCTTGACGTTGCGCACCAGCTTGAGCTCGCGCGCAATGTCCGAGGCCTCATAGGCGGCCTGGTATTCGACCAGTTCATCGCCCGACCGTCCGGCCCTCAGCGCGTCAAAGGCCGCATCGGCGGCGAGAATGCCGGACCGCACCGCATTGTGGCTGCCCTTGATGCGCGGCACGTTCACAAAGCCCGCCGAGCAGCCGATCAGCACCCCGCCCGGGAAGGCCAGCTTCGGCACCGACTGATAGCCGCCCTCGGTGATGGCCCGCGCGCCATACGAAATGCGCTCGCCGCCTTCCAGATGGTCGGCGATGGCCGGGTGGTGCTTGAAGCGCTGGAACTCGTCGAACGGCGACAGGAACGGGTTCCTGTAGTTCAGGTGCACCACAAACCCGACCGACACATAGCGATCGCCAAAGTGGTACAGGAATGACCCGCCGCCGGTCTTGTCGTCCAGCGGCCAGCCAAGCGTGTGCTGCACCAGGCCGGGTTGGTGTTTCTCGGCCGGCACCTGCCACAGCTCCTTGATGCCGATGCCGTATTTCTGCGGCTCGGCCATGTCGCACAGATTGTGGCGGGCCATGATGGTCTTGGCCAGCGAGCCACGCACGCCCTCGCCGATGAAGACATATTTGCCGCGCACCTCGATGCCGGGCTCGAAGTCGTCGGTCGGTTTGCCCTCGCGGTCCAGTCCGAACACGCCGGCGACCACGCCCGCGACCCGGCCTGACGGTTCGTCCCAGACGACGTGGCTGGCGGCCATTCCGGGATAGACCTCGACGCCCAGCGCCTCGGCCTGTTCACCCAGCCAGCGGGTCAGATTGGCCAGCGAGCCGACATAGCAGCCGTGGTTTTTCATATAGGCCGGCTGCGGCAGCAGGGTGATGTCCAGCTGCCCCTGCGGACCCAGCACCAGGAACCTGTCCTTGGTCACGGGCGTGTCCAGCGGCGCGCCCTTTTCCTTCCAGTCGGGGAACAGTTCGCTCAGACCCGCCGGGTCGATAACCGCGCCCGACAGGATATGCGCCCCGACTTCCGAGCCCTTCTCCAGCACGGCGACCGAGACCTCGTGCCCGTCTGAGGCGGCGTTCTGCTTCAGACGGATGGCGGCGGCCAGACCGGCCGGACCAGCCCCGACGATGACGACGTCGTATTCCATGGCCTCGCGCTCGGCCCCGGTCAGGGCCTCCACCGCGGGCAGTCGGTCGATGACGGCTTCCTGCCAGGCGTTCTTTGCTCCGCCTTCGGTGGCATCCTTGGCCATGTGGTCGGCTCCCCTTGCAATGTCTGTCCGAACCCGGTTCGGTTCGCTGTTGATCCCTTATCAGAAGGTGACGTGGGGGTGGTCAAGGCTTACACCCCCAATCATCAACCCTGTGACCCGGCCTGCATGAACGCTTCACCCGCCGCTTCGGATGCCCTGACCGCGCTTCTGGCCTTCTGGCACGATGCGGGCGTCGAGGACTGTTTCGGCGATGCGCCGGTGGATCGGACGCGCGAAACCGCCCCGCCGCCGCCCGCCAAGGCGACCCGCGCCCCGGCCGCCGCCCAGACCGGCACCGTCACCCCGCTCCGTGCTCCTGTTGCTTTGGCCAAGCTCTCAACCGACACGGTCGCCGAAGCCGTGGCCCTCGCCCGAACCGCAGCAAAAGCGGCGGATTCTCTGGAATCCCTGACCGAGGCGATTCGCGGGTTCGAGGCCTGTCCCCTCAGCGGCATGGGCGCACGGCAAGCCGTCGTCTGGCGCGGCGAGGCCACCGCCCCCGTCATGATCGTCGGCGAAGGCCCCGGCGCCGAGGAAGACGCCCAGGGTCTGCCCTTTGTCGGCAAGGCCGGGCGTCTGCTGGACCGCATGCTCAAGGCCGCGCAGCTTGAGGGCCGGGTGGTTATCACCAACACCGTCTTCTGGCGTCCCCCCGGCAACCGCACCCCCTCGCCCGAGGAACAGGCGATCTGCGCCCCGTTCGTTGCGCGGGCGCTCGAACTGGTGAAGCCGAAGCTGGTGCTGACCGTCGGCGCCGCCGCCGCCCGCGCCATCCTGCACACCAATGAGGGCATCACCCGCCTGCGCGGCACCTGGGGGGAATGGCACCTGCCCGAGGGCGGCACCTCTGCCCCCGTCATGCCGACGCTCCACCCCGCCTTCCTGCTGCGCCAGCCACAGGCCAAGGCCATGGTCTGGGCCGATCTGCTGGCCGTTGCCGCCCGTCTTGACGGTTCGTCTCAGACGACTGACTCAAAAACGCCCCATTGAGGCGACAGCTTTTGCCCCCGTCTAGGGGGCATTACGGGCTGGCATCGCCCTTGCCCCTTCGTCGATATCCGGCGGGCAGCTGACCGGATACGGGACACGGGGAGTGAGCGCGATTCAAAGGGGCGGCATGATCACGGGCACAGTCACACGGCCATTGCGGACGCTTCTGGCAGCCCTGCTGCTGGTGTGCGGCCTTGCCCTGCCCGGCCTGGCCATGGCCCAGCCTCGCGTGCTCAGCAACTCTGACCGGCTCAGCTACACCAATGCCTATGACGCCCTCAGGCGTGGCGACCTCGAGACCGCCCGCGCCTCGGCCCGCCAGGCCGACGACCGTGTCCTGCTGGGTCAGGTCGAGTTCGAACGCCTGTTCCACCCGGACTACGTCTCCAGCTTCGAAGAACTCAGCGCTTGGCTGGAGGACTATGCCGACCTGCCCGAGGCCCCGCGCGTCTATGCCCTGGCCCTCCGCCGACGCCCTGACGGCGCGCCCGAGCCGCGTCGCCCGCGCCGGGTCGATGGCCGCACCTGGGAAAGCCTGACCGAGTCCGAAGGGTCAAAGGCCGCCCGCATCGCCCTCAATGCCGACAACCTCGCCGACGCCCGGGCCACCGGCATGGCCATCGGCGACTGGTGGGTGGTGGGTCTGGCGTCCTGGCGGATGGGGGATTTCCCCGCCGCCTTCACCGCTTTCGAGCGCGTCGCCTGGGACCCGACCGAGGATGCCTGGGTGCGGGCCGGCGCCGCCTTCTGGGCCGCGCGGTCTGCCGCCCATTCGGGCCAGCTGGAGCAGATCGAGACCCTGCTGCGCCTGTCCGCCTCCTGGCCCGCGACCTTCTATGGCCAGATCGCCCTCTATCAGCTCGACATCGAGCCGACTCTCCGGAACTGGGGGCCTCAGGCCTATTCGGCGACCGAAGACGAGGGCCTGCGTGCCATCGCCTTCACCCCCGACATCCGCATCGACGACGACAGCCTGATCGCCTTCATCGACCGTGATCCCCAGGCCCGCCGCGTCGTCGCCTGGATCGAGGTGGGCCGGCTGGACGATGCCCGCGACCAGTTCCGCACCGGCCTGCGCGCGGCGACCACCGAAGAGGACCGCAAGCTGTGGTCCGCGCTGGGCCGGGCCTTTTCCCGCCAGCTGACGCCCCGCGCCCGCGACGCCGAGATCATCGACGCGGCCCGCTATCCGATGCCGCTGCTGGAGCCCGAGGGCGGCTTCGTCATCGAACAATCGCTGGTCTATGCCATCGCCCGCAAGGAGACCGACTTCAACCCGCGCGTCCGCTCCGGCGCCGGCGCCTATGGCCTGATGCAGGTCATGCCGACCACCGCCGCAGAACTCAGCGGCGATCGCGGCTTCGTCTCGGACCCCGAACGCCTCTATCAGCCCGGCGTGAACATGCGTCTGGGCCAGGCCTATGTGATCAAGATGTTGGGCCTGTCGGCCTTCAACGGCGACGTCCTGCGGACCGTGGCCTCCTACAATGCCGGACCCGGCCCAATGCTGGGCGCCCTGCGCAAGCTGGGGCCAGACCCCGACCCCCTTTTGCTGATCGAGACCATCGATGTCCCCCAGGCCCGCGACTATGTCGAAAAGGTCATGGCGGCCTACTGGATCTACCAGCGTCTGCAGGGCCGACCGCTGAACACGCTCAAGGCCCTGGCCACGGGCCAATCGGCGATTTCCATCTATCTGGATTACGTGCCGCCGCCGCCGCCCGCCCCTGAAGGTCAGGCTCCCGAAGCTGCCGCGTCAGATCAGGCTGCTGAGCAGTAGCGCGCACAGGCTGCAGGCCACCACAATACTGACCACCACGGTGACCCAGCCGGGCTGGGCGGTGCTGACGGGTCCGGGGGCGACGGGCGAGGACATGAGGGTCTCGGGGGGTTGGGGGTGCGTTCCTTGTCGAACGTGCCCGACCCTCTCATCGTTCCCCTAAAATGCGGTGTTCGGTGACGGTTAACCGATCTCTGCCAGACCCGCCGCGCTCCACTCCAGAAAATCGGCCTGGGACAGCAGGGTCCGACAGTATTCCGCCGCCGTGCCGTCATCGCCATGGGCGTCCAGATCGATGCGAAAATGACGGAATCGCGCCGCCACCGGCGTGAAGAAGGCGTCGGCGACCGACCACTCCCCGAACAGATAGGGCCCGCCCTCCCCGAACCGGGCCTTGGCATCCATCCACAGGCCGACCATCCGCCGAATCTCCGCCGACAAGGCGTCGGACGGCAGATGCACCTCGCCCGGATCGCCCACCATCGGATGATCCGGCCCCATGCCCAGATCATTGCGCAGGGTCCCGAACGCCGAATGCATCTCGCAGACCACCGAGCGCGCCACCCAGCGCGCGGGCGGATCAACCGGCCACAGCCGCGCGTGGGGGTAATGCTCCTCGGCCCACAGGGCGATGGCCAGACTGTCCCAGACGGTCACCCCCTCCACCTCCAGCGCCGGCACCTTGCCCGCCGGCGCGTGGCGGGCGATCTGGTCGGCCGTATCGGGCCGGTTCAGGGCGATCATTCCCTCCTCGAACTCGGCCCCGCACCGCTTCAGGATCAGCCACGGCCTCAGCGACCACGTGGAATAGGCCTTGTCTCCGAGGATCAGCTTCATGATGGGCTCCCTTGCTCTCGGCGACTGAATGGACCCGGTCCGGATTCGCCGCAACCTTGACTCCCCCGGCCCGGCAACCCAAACGCCAGCCCATGATCACGCGCTATTCCCGCCCCGCCGCCACAGACATCTGGTCGCAAGAGACCAAATACCGGATCTGGTTCGAGATCGAGGCCCATGCCGCTACGAAGATGGCCGAGCTGGGTACCATCCCGGCCAGCGCCGCCGAAGCCATCTGGGCCAAGGGCAAGGACGTCACCTTCGATGCCGACCGCATCGATGAGATCGAGCGCACCACCAAGCACGACGTCATCGCCTTCCTGACCCATGTGTCAGAGATCGTGGGCGACGAGGCCCGCTTCCTGCATCAGGGCATGACCTCATCCGACGTGCTGGACACCTGTTTCTCGGTCCAGCTGACGCGCGCCTCTGACCTGCTGATCGAGGGTGTCGACCGGGTGCTGGCGGCGCTGGAAACCCGAGCCAGGGAGCACAAATTCACCCCCTGCGTCGGCCGCAGCCACGGCATTCACGCCGAGCCAGTCACATTCGGCCTCAAGCTGGCCGGCTATCACGCCGAGTTCCAGCGCGCCCGTCGCCGTCTGGTCACGGCTCGCGAAGAGATTGCCACCTGCGCCATCTCCGGCGCCGTCGGCACCTTCGCCAATGTCGATCCGGCGGTCGAAGCCTATGTGGCGGAGAAGATGGGTCTGGCCGTCGAGCCGGTCTCGACCCAGGTGATCCCGCGCGACCGCCACGCGGCCTTCTTTGCCGCCCTTGGCGTGGTCGCCAGCTCCGTCGAGCGTCTGGCTGTGGAGATCCGCCACCTGCAGCGCACCGAGGTGCTGGAGGCCGAGGAATTCTTCGACAAGGGGCAGAAGGGCTCTTCGGCCATGCCGCACAAGCGCAACCCGATCCTGACCGAGAACCTGACCGGCCTCGCCCGGCTGGTCCGCTCAGCCGTGACCCCGGCCATGGAAAACGTCGCCCTCTGGCACGAGCGCGACATCAGCCACTCGTCGGTCGAGCGCGGCATCGGCCCGGACGCGACGATCCATCTGGACTTTGCCCTGCACCGGCTGGCAGGCGTGGTCGAGCGGCTGAACGTCTATCCCGCCAATATGGAAAAGAACCTCAACCTGCTGGGCGGCCTGGTGCACAGCCAGCGGGTCATGCTGGCCCTGACGCAGGCGGGCGTGTCGCGCGAGGACGCCTATGCCGCGGTGCAGGAAAACGCCATGAAGGTCTGGCGCGGCGAGGGGGTCTTCCTCGACTTCCTGAAAGCCGATGACCGGGTCATCCTGCCCGAGGCCGATCTCGAAGCCCTGTTCGACATCGGCTATCACACCAAGCACGTGGACACAGTGTTCGCCCGGGTGTTCGGCGCCTGAAGTGGCTTCGGGGGCAGATGCATCCCCGATCACGAAAAAGACAGGTGCGGTCACATGTCGCGCCGGAAAACGTGATCGCGACGCATCCTTTCGGCGGCTGAGCAGTAATTCTCCCGGTACCGCAATCCGCGGTTCGCCTCAGGAGAAGCGAAAATGAAGTTCACCCGCACCCGCGTCATGACTGCCGTATCGGCCGTCGCCATCCTCGGCCTGGCCGCCTGCAACAGCGAGCCGGAAGCCCCCGCCACCGACGCCATGGAACCGGCCGCGACCGACACCATGGCTCCTGCTGCTGACGGCACCGTTGTCGCCGTCGCTCAGAGCAACCCCGACTTCTCGACCCTGGTCAGCGCTGTCCAGGCGGCCGAACTGGTCGACACCCTGAACGGTGCCGGCCCCTTCACCGTCTTCGCCCCGACCAATGCCGCCTTCGAAAAGATTCCGGCCGACACCCTGAACGGCCTGCTGCAGCCGGAACAGCGTGACGCCCTGACCGGCGTGCTGACCTATCACGTCGTTCCCGGCCAGGTGGATGCTGCGGCCCTGACCCAGCAGATCGAAGAGGGCGGCGGTTCGGCCACCCTGACGACTGTCCAGGGCGGCACCCTGACCGCCTCCATCGTGGACGGTTCGGTCACCCTGACGGACGAAGCCGGCAACACCTCGCGCGTCGTCACTGCTGACGTCGCCGCCTCGAACGGCATCATCCACGCCATCGACACCGTGGTCATGCCCAACTGATCGAGCGACCCTCGTTCCCGCGCGGCCCCATCCTTCGTCGCGCGGGACCGAACCGGGTGATCCATGAAGTCACCCAAACGAAAATGGCCGCGTCCTCACGGGCGCGGCCATTGTCTTGTCCAGAGACTGAACTGGCAGGCGATCAGGCCTCGTTGCGGACCTGATCGCGGGCGATGGAGGACAGTTCGTCCATCTTGCTTCGGATTTCGCCTTCCGAAGCGGTCAGGCCGGCGCCCTTGAAGTCGCCGGCGATCTTGCGGAACACGTCTTCCTCGCCCGGCTGCTCAAAGTCGGCGCGGACCACGGCGGCGGCATATTGCTCGGCGCTTTCGGCGGACAGGCCCATCTTCTCGGCCGCCCACAGACCCAGCAGCTTGTTGCGCCGGGCCATGACCTTGAACTCCTGCTCCTGATCGAGGGCGTATTTGGACTCGAACCCTTTTTCCCGATCGTCGAAGGTGGTCATGGGCGTCAAATGCTCCTGTCGCGAGCCCCGTATTGGCGCGCAGGGCGGTCTATACCCCGCCCGTGACCGAACGCAACAAAAGTCGTTGTCGCAGGCAGGCTGATCGACGCCTGTCCAAGGTTTGTCACCCGCCCCGGCTTCCGCTAAGGAGGGCCACCATCCCTTCCCCCTCAACGGCTGGCCTTGCCCTTTGTGTTTCGCCCCGGATTGTCCCGGTCCGAACGGCAATTCCAGCCCGCGAGATCCTTCGTCCCGCCGGTGATCCGGCCTTCGGAATGCACATGAACGCCAAGCGCAAGAAGCTCTATGAAGGCAAGGCCAAGATCCTCTACGAGGGGCCCGAGCCCGGCACCCTGATCCAGTATTTCAAGGACGACGCCACCGCCTTCAACGGCGAGAAGAAGGCCCAGCTTGAGGGAAAGGGCGTCCTCAACAACCGCATCAGCGAATTCGTCATGTCGCGCCTGAACGGCATCGGTGTGACCAACCATTTCATCAAGCGGCTGAACCTGCGCGAGCAGCTGATCCGCGAGGTCGAGATCATCCCGCTCGAGGTCGTGTGCCGCAACGTCGTGGCCGGCTCGATGAGCCAGCGCCTCGGCATCGAGGAAGGCACCCCCCTGCCCCGCTCGATCATCGAATTCTACTACAAGAAGGATGAGCTCAACGACCCGATGGTCACCGAAGAGCACATCACTGCCTTCAACTGGGCCACCACCCAGGAGCTGGACGACATCCTGGCCATGACCGTCCGCGTGAATGACTATCTGTCGGGCATGTTCGGCGCCGTCGGCATCACCCTGATCGACTTCAAGATCGAGTTTGGCCGCATCTGGGAAAACGACTTCAGCCGCGTCATCCTTGCCGACGAGATCAGCCCCGACAGCTGCCGCCTGTGGGATTCCACCACCGGCGAAAAGCTGGACAAGGACCGCTTCCGCCGCGACCTGGGCAATGTCATTGAAAGCTATACCGAGGTGGCCCGCCGCCTCGGCATCATGAAGGATATGCCGACCGTGATTCAGGGGGGACTGCACTGATGGCGAAAGTAAAGGTTCACATTTTCCTGAAGCCCGGCGTGCTGGACGTGCAGGGCAAGGCCGTTGAGGGCGCCCTCAATGGTCTGGGCTGGACCGGCGTCAGCGAGGCCCGCGTCGGCAAGCTGATCCAGTTCGACTACGCCGGCGACGACGTCGAGGCCGAGGTCAAAAAGATGTGCGACACCCTGCTCGCCAACACCGTGATCGAAAGCTACCGCATCGAGGTGGAGTAGGCGTTCGGGAACCCCGCTGCCTTCCTCCCCTTTTCAATGGGACCCGTAGCGACAGGAGCCTCCATGACCTTCACCCTCACCTCCACCGACGTCACCGACGGCGGCCTTCTGCCCGACGCCCAGGTCCAGGCGAAGGGCAATACCTCGCCGCATCTGAAATGGTCGGGCGCGCCCGAGGGCACCAGGTCCTTCGCCATCACCTGCTATGATCCGGATGCGCCGACCGGCTCGGGCTTCTGGCACTGGACGGTCGCCAACATCCCCGCCGACGTCAGCGAAATCCCGGCGGGCGGTCCCCTGCCCTCCGGCGCGGTCGAGGGCCGCACCGATTTCGGCGAGCCCGGCTTTGGCGGTGCCGCCCCGCCCCCCGGCCACGGCCCGCACCGCTACATCTTCACCGTCTTCGCCGTCGACACCGACCGGCTGGACGTCACGCCCGACAATTCAGGCGCCGTATTCGGCTTCAACCTGCATTTCCACACCCTGGCCAAGGCGTCGATCACCGCGACCTACGAGAACGCGGGCTGAGGCCGGCCTCAGCGGCAGGGGTAGCGTTCGACCATCCAGGCTCTGACGGCCTGATTCAGGGTCTGGTTCTGCCGCGCCGCCGGAACCGCCTGCATGCGCGCCACGATTTCGTCCGGCGACAGGCGGATCCGCTCGGGCATACAGAACGGCGGCGCCCGGCCGGCGCGGCGGGCGGCGGCCTCCTCGGCCCGCGCCGCTTCGAAAGCGCCCTGCACGGCGTTGGCGGCGCGCCTGACGGACGGCCGCAGCAATGCCGACGGATCCCGGGGCGCATTGGCGGCGATCTGGTTGAACTCGCGCACCGTCATCTGCGCCTGGGCTATGGCTCCGCTGGCGACCATCAGGGTCAGAACACCGATCAGGGCAAGAAGGCGCATGGGAGGCTCGGAGGGAGTGAAAGGGGCAGACCGGGATAGAAGCAGGCTTCCGGCGCGTCCGCCACGGCTTTTCTGCATCGGCCTGTCGCGCGCCCCGGCTCGGCTCCTGACAACACCCGCGAACCCTGCTACACGCCCGCGCCATGAGCGCAGCCGTCATCGTCTTCCCCGGGTCCAACTGTGATCGTGACTGCAAGGTCGCCGTCGAGCGATCGACCGGCGCGCGCGTCGACATGATCTGGCACCAGGACACCTCCCTGCCGGAGGGGCTGGACCTGATCGTCCTGCCGGGCGGCTTTTCCTATGGCGACTATCTGCGCTGCGGGGCCATGGCGGCCCAGTCGCCGATCATGCAGGCGGTCAGGAAGGCCGCTGACGACGGCGTGGCCGTGGTCGGCATCTGCAACGGCTTCCAGATCCTGTGCGAGGCCGGCATGCTGCCCGGCGCCCTGCTGAAGAACGCCGGGCTGAAATATGTCTGCAAGCCGATCTCGCTCGAGATCGCCAACCGCAACACCCGCTTCACCGCCGGCTATCAGGACCAGTCCGAGGTCATCATGACCCAGGGCAATGGCGACGGAAACTTCTTCGCCGACGCCGAGACCCTGGCCCGGATCGAGGGCGAGGGCCAGGTCGTGTTCCGCTATGTCGACAACCCCAACGGCTCGGTCAATTCGATCGCCGGCATCCAGAATGCGCGCGGCAATGTGCTGGGCATGATGCCCCACCCCGACCGCGCCTTCGAGGCCGAGCTGGGCTCCGTCGACGGCGCCACCCTGTTCCGCAGCGTTCTGGACGCGGCATAGCGCCCCCCTATTGAACCTTTGCCGTTCCGGTGCGTAATGCCGTCATGCAAACGCCCGACGCTCTCTCGACCGCCCTCCTCCGCCGCCTGATCCTGCTGTCGGCGGTGATCTTCGCCATTGCCATCGGCTATTCCCAGACCGCCTTCGGCTGGGGCCAGAGCCCGGCGGAGTTCTCGGCTGACAGCGACGAGACCCTCAAGGTCGCCAGCTATGCCTTTGCCATCTGGGGCCTCATCTATCTCGGCCTGTTCGCCCATGCCGTGTTCCAGCTCCTGCCGCAGGGCCGGGACCGCCCCCTGACCGAGGCCATGGGCTGGCCCGCCGTCGGCGCCCTGCTGGGCATCGGCTGGTGGGTTGTCGCGGCGGCGCTGGATGCCGAGACCACCACCATCATCCTGATCTTCGCCTCCCTGCTGGTGATCCTGATCCCCCTGCTGCTCAAGGCCCGTCAGATCCGCGCGCTCGGACGCAAGAACCCCGAACTGTGGCTGACCGCCTGGCCGCTGATGATGCTGTCCGGCTGGCTGACCATAGCCGCCCCGGTCAATCTGCTGACCGTCGTGACCGGCAATCAGGCCCTTCCCGACGTCCTGCCGCCGACGCTGTGGGCCATTATCGCCGTCGTCGTCGTCAGCGTGACTGCCCTCGCGGTCACCGCCCGCCTGCGCCAGATCGCCTATGCCCTGCCCATAGCCTGGGGCCTGCTGGCGGTGTTCGTGGCCGAGCAGCCGCGCAATGACTTGCTGGCCTATGTCGCCCTGACCGCGGCCGTCGCCGTGCTGGTCGCTGCCGTCATCCTCAGCTTCCGCCTCCAGCCTGCCAGAAATACGCCGCCGGCCGATCCCCAAGGCTGACTCCGGCCAAGAACCTCGCTAGAAGCGCCAGCCATGAGCGCATCGAAATCCATGGCCGAACTGGCCGCCGAATACGGCCTGTCCCCCGCCGAGTATCAGGTGGTCCTCGACCGTCTGGGGCGCGAGCCCAATGACGTCGAACTGGGCGTCTTCTCGGTCATGTGGTCCGAGCACTGCTCCTACAAATCCTCGAAGGTCCACCTCGGCAAATTCCCGACCAAGGGCCCCCGCGTCATCTGCGGTCCGGGCGAGAACGCCGGCGTCATCGACATCGATGACGGCGATGCCTGCATCTTCAAGATGGAAAGCCATAACCACCCCTCCTACATCGAACCCTATCAAGGCGCGGCGACGGGCGTGGGCGGCATCATGCGCGACGTCTTCACCATGGGCGCGCGGCCCGTGGCCCTGCTCAACGCCCTGCGCTTCGGCGATCCCGAGCATGAAAAGACCCGGCGTCTGGTGTCGGGCGTCGTCTCGGGCATCGGCGGCTATGGCAATTGCGTGGGCGTGCCGACCGTGGCAGGCGAGACCAATTTCCACCGGGGCTACAACGGCAACATCCTCGTCAACGCCATGTGCGTGGGCCTGGCCAGGGCCGACAGCATCTTCTACTCCGCTGCCCCCGGGCCCGGCCTGTCGGTCGTCTATTTCGGGTCCAAGACCGGCCGCGACGGCATCCACGGCGCGACCATGTCCTCGGCCGAGTTCGACGATGAGTCCGAGTCGAAGCGCCCGACCGTCCAGGTCGGCGACCCCTTTGCCGAAAAGCTTCTGATCGAGGCGACCCTGGAACTGATGGCCTCCGGCGCCGTCGCCGCCATCCAGGACATGGGCGCCGCCGGCCTGACCTCCTCCTCGGTCGAGATGGCGGGCAAGGGCGGTGTCGGCATCGAGCTCGACATGGACGCCGTGCCCCAGCGCGAAACCGGCATGACCGCCTATGAGATGATGCTGTCCGAAAGCCAGGAGCGCATGCTGGCCGTGCTCAAGCCGGGCCGCGAGGAAGACGGCTACCGCATCTTCAAGAAGTGGGGCCTCGACGCCGCCGTCATCGGCCGCACCACCGACACCGGCCGTCTGGTCCTGAACCATCACGGCAAGGTCGTCTGCGACGTGCCACTGGCGCCCCTGTTCGACGACGCCCCCCTTTATGACCGGCCCTGGGTCCAGCCCGAGCTGCATCCCCGGATCGATCCCAAGGACGTGCCCGCCCCCGACAGCTGGCCCGACGCCGTGCTGAACGTGGTCTGCTGCCCCGACATGGCCTCCAAGCGCTGGCTGTGGGAGCAGTACGACCGCCACGTCATGGCCGACACCCTGCACGACTCGGCCACCGGCGCCGACGCGGGCGTAGTCCGCGTCCACGGCACGGACAAGGGGCTGGCCGTGACCAGCGACTGCACCCCCCGCTATGTCCAGAACGACCCCTACGAAGGCGGCAAACAGTGCGTGGCCGAGGCCTGGCGCAACCTGACCGCCGTGGGCAGCCGCCCGATCGCCATCACCGACAACCTCAACTTCGGCAATCCGCAGCGGCCCGAGATCATGGGCCAGATCGTCCGTGCCATCGACGGCATGGCCGAGGCCTGCCGCGTGCTCGACTTCCCGGTCGTGAGCGGCAATGTCAGCCTCTATAACGAGACCAATGGCGTCGCCATTCCGCCGACCCCGACCGTCGGCGCGGTCGGCCTGCTGCCCAACTATGACGTCACCGTCGGCTTTGGCGGCATGGCCGAGGGCGAGACCCTGGTCCTGATCGGCGAGACCCGCGGCGAGCTGGGCGCCTCCCTCTATCTCCGCGAAGTGCTGGGCCGCGAGGACGGCGCCCCCCCGCCCGTCGATCTGGCGCTGGAGCGCAAAACTGGCGACTTCGTGCGGGAGCGCATCGAGGCCGGCGCCCTGACCTGCGTCCACGACCTCTCCGACGGCGGCCTGATCGGCGCGGCGGCCGACATCGCGCTCGCCTCCGACTGCGGTATCGAGCTGGACGCCACCTCGGCCGAGCACGCCCACATCCTGCTGTTTGCCGAGGATCAGGCCCGCTATCTGGTCGCCGTCGCCGATCCCTCGACCCTGATTGCCGAAGCCCAAGCCGCCGGCCTGCACGCCTCGGTCGTCGGCCGCGCCAGGGGCCGCGACTTCATGTCCGGCGACCTGTTCCGCATTCCGCTCGACCACCTGCGCGAAATGCACGAAGGCTGGATGCCCAACTGGATTCAAGGATAGTCCGATGCGTCTGGCCCTGATCGCCCTCCCCGCCCTCGCCCTGGCCCTCTCCGCCTGCGACGGCGGCGGCGATCCGGTCCAGCAGGCCCTGCGCGACGCCTCGGCCGAACGGCACGCGGCGGCGCTCAAGACCACCGAGGAACAGCAGCGCCAGACCCCGGCCCCGGCCCCCGTCGCGCCCTCTGCCGAGCCGGCCCTCGCCTCGGCCCTGATCGCCGACCACGAAGCGGCCATCGCCACGGCCCGCAGTGTCCTCGATCAGTCGCAGGATCCGGACCTTCGCCGCCTCGCCCAGACCACCCTCGACACCCACACCACGGAACTCGCCGAGCTGCGCGCCTGGCAGGCGGGGCGGTAGGCAGCCCTCGTGCCCTTCTCCCGCAAGGGGAGAAGGGCCGGGAATGCTGGGCTCGGGCGTTCAACTATAAGGCCCGCCCCCGAATTCCCCCGCTCTTTCAACACCCCCACCGCCTCCCGCACCGTTCTGCGCGCCCTGGTCCCGAGGTCACCCATACTGTCCGGTTGCCATAGACCGGTCGACGGAGGCGCAGCCATTCCAGACCATTCAGACGGTTCAGACGGTGTTTCTTACCCCCTCTCCGTGGGGACCCGAAGGGCAGCGCGGAGCCTGAGAGGGGGCAGGGGGTGAGGGGTTCACCGTGTCCTTCGGCGTGAGCCGTCGCACTGGTCCTGCCACGGCGTTCGCCGACGGACAGCGCCACCCCTCATCCGGCGCTCACGCGCCACCTTCTCCCATCGGGAGAAGGAAAAACACCCGACCCGCTTCCCCAGTTTCAGACCCTTCAGACCATTCAGACGGTGTTTTTCCCCACCCCCACCCTCTGAATTCCCGCCCTCCCCCTCCCCCTGCCCCGCATCTGCCGTCACAATCGCGCTTTAGCCTGATCGCCTTACCCCTCCGGAGCTTCCCCATGCGCCTGCCGTCCCTGTCCCGTCGTCAGATGATGCTGTCCCTCGGCATGGGGGGCGTGGCGCTGTCGGGGGCCCAGCGGGTCATCGCCGATCCGATCTTCATCGACTATCCGTTCCAGCTGGGTGTGGCCTCGGGCGACCCGCTGCCGGATGGCTTTGTCATCTGGACGCGGCTGGCGCCCCACCCGCTCGAGATCGGCCACGGGATGCCCTCGGCCGCCGTCCCGGTGAAGTGGGAGGTCGCGACCGACACCGGCTTTTCCAGCCCGGTCCGCTCGGGTGAAGCCCTGGCCCGCCCGGAACTGGGCCACGCGGTCCATGTCGAGGTCGAGGGTCTCGAGCCCGGCCGTCCCTATTTCTACCGTTTCGTCGCGGGGCGTGAGCGCAGCGCCACGGGCCGCGCCGTAACCGCCCCTGCCGCCGGCGCCACCGTCGACCGCGCCCGTTTTGGCGTGCTCGGCTGTCAGGCCTATGAGCAGGGCTTCTACACCGCCCACCGCAAGGCCGCCGAAGAGCGCTTCGACTTCATCTATTGCTACGGCGACTACATCTATGAGGGCCGTTCCAGCCGCCTCTACAACGGCTCGGGCGGCACCTTCGAGAACCCCCGCCAGCATCTGGGCGGCGAGATCTACAGCCTCGACGACTACCGGCGCCGCTATGCCCAGTACAAGATGGACGCCGACCTTCAGGCCAGCCACGCCTCGACCGCCTGGTTCTGCACCTGGGACGACCACGAGATCGACAACAACTGGGTCTCGGCCCTCGACCAGGACGGCACCCCGCCCGAGGTCTTCCTGCTGCGTCAGCAGGCCGCCATGCAGGCCTGGTACGAGAATATGCCCGTCCGCCGCTCGGCCTTCCCCAGGGGCGCGTCGCTGCAGCTGTACCGTCAGGTCGGCTGGGGCAATCTGCTGGACCTCAACCTGCTGGACACCCGTCAGTACCGCTCGGACCAGCCCTGCGACGACCGCTGGGCCACCACCTGCGCCGGGGTGACCGACCGCAACGCCCAGGTGCTGGGCGAGGCCCAGGAGCAGTGGCTGTACCGCAACCTCGACCGCTCACAGGCCCGTTGGAAGGTGCTGGCCCAGCAGATCATGGTCATGGATCTGGAGCGTCGCGAAGGGCCCGAGCCCGGCTATAACCTCGACACCTGGGCCGGCTATGCCATCCCGCGCCGCCGCCTGCTGGAGCGCGTCCGCGACCGGCGTATCGACAACCTCGTCGTCCTGACCGGCGACGAGCATCAGAACTATGCCGGCGAGCTGCACATCGACGGCCGCGATCCGTCCGGGGCCCCGGTGGCCAGCGAGTTCGTCACCACCTCGATCAGCTCGTCCGGCGACGGCACCGACCAGCGCGCCGACGGCCGCCGCTATCTGGAGGACAACCCCTTCCTCAAGTTCAACAATGCCCAGCGGGGCTACGCCGTCTGCGACGTGACCGCCGAGCGTTGGCAGACCGAGTTCAAGGTGCTGGACAAGGTGTCGGACCGGTCGGGCACGCTGTCGACCCGGGCGACCTTCGCCGTCGCGTCGGGCGATCCCCGCGTGGTGCCGGCTTAAGGGATCAGGCCTAGGCCTTGGCCGCTCCGGCGCGCAGGCCGCGCTCGGCCAGGGCGACGATCGCCACCCCGCCCATGGTCAGGGCCGCCCCGGTCAGGATCTGGGGCGTCAACACATCGCCCATCAGGCCCCAGCCGATCAAGATCGAGACGACCGGCGTCGCCAGCAGATAGGGGGTCACCCGCCCGGCCTCGCGCCGCTGGACCAGCCAGAAGACCAGGGTGGTGGCCACGACAGACGAGGCCAGCCCGCCCCACAGCACCGAGGCCCAGGCGATCGGCGGCGCGGTCATCGCGGCGGCCATCTGGTCGCGCTCAAAGGCCAGCGAGGCCAGAGCCAGCACGGGCATCGTCACCATGGCCAGAAGGCCCTGCATCTTCAGCGGCGGGATCGAGGTCGTGCGCCGCGCGATCACCGTCGTCAGGGCCCAGGCCGCCGCCGCGCCGATGCCGACCAGGATGGCGTCCCAGTCCTGCAGCACATGGGGGTCGGCCGACATCCACACCACGCCGACGAAGGCCACCGCCAGCCCTGCCAGCGCCGGCCGCTTCAGCCGCTCGCCCAGCAGGAGGAAGGCGAACAGGGCCGTGAACGGGATCCACAGCTGGGCCGCCACCGACACCGGACTGACGTCATCCGCCAGCCAGAAGGCCACATAGATCAGCCCGTAGTGCAGCGGTCCGCCCACACCCACGATCAGCAGCAGGCTCTTCCAGTTCGGGAAGGGCGGACGGATGAAGGCGGTCAGGCACAGGGCCGTCAGGGCGAACCGCATCGACCCCGTCATCAACGGCGGCAGGGAGTCGGTCGCCACCTTGGCCGCCGCATTGTTCACGCCCCAGATGACGATCACGGCCACGATGGCCGCGATCTCCAGAAGGCTCAGATCATGGGGAATCAGGGGGCGGGTCTGGGTCACGCGCCGCTCTTGGCACAGTTCCGCCCCGTCCGCCCGTCAACAGCGGTGACGGACGGTTTCAGGACCTGTGACCTAGAAGGGGATGTCGTCGTTGAGGTCGTAGTTCTCCTTCGGACCCGACGGCCGCGACTGGCCCCCCGAGGAGAATCCCGAGCCGTAGTCATCGTCCCCGCGACCGCCGCCGCCGCCGCCGCCCGAACCGCCGCCGTCACCGCGACCGCCCAGCATGGTCAGATTGCCGTTGAAGCGCTGGATCACGACCTCGGTCGTGTACTTCTCGACGCCCTGCTGGTCGGTGTATTTGCGGGTGGTCAGCGAGCCCTCGATGTACACGGTCGAGCCCTTCTTCAGGTAGTTCTCGGCCACCTTGACGATGTTTTCGTTGAAGATGACCACCTGGTGCCACTCGGTCTTCTCCTTGCGCTCGCCGGAGGTCTTGTCGCGCCAGGACTCGGACGTCGCGATCCGCAGATTGCAGACCCGGTCGCCGCTGTTGAGGGTGCGGATCTCCGGATCCTTGCCCAGATTGCCGATCAGAATGACCTTGTTGACGCTGCCCGCCATCTTCCAACTCCGTTTCTCGGACCCTCTCGCGGGTCATTTGTTCTGTTAATGTTCTCGACCAACGGGGGCCCGGCGTCAAGCCACGCGGGACTATTGCGCGGGCGCGGTCGGGGGATTTTCGGCAACCGCCACGGGTCGCCCGTCCTCGTCGCGCACGATGGCGCCCGGAACGGCCAGCCGCCCGTCGCCGGTGCGGGCCAGGGCGAAGAAGCGCGCCCCGGTCAGGGTCTTGCCGAACTTCACGCCCTGCGGGTCGATGAAGATGAACTGCCCCTGATAGGCCCCGATGATCTCGCGGTTCGTGCCGCCCATCCGCAGGAACCGGACCCGCATCTCCTCGAGCCGCGCGGCGCACAGTTCGATCTGGGGCTGGTCGCGCGCCACGACATTCAACTTGGGGTCCTCGCCCTCGGTCTCGCCGGGGACGACATAGTAGCAGACCCCCGCGTCATAGGGCGCCTCGAACGCATTGGTGCAGGCCGCCAGACCGGCCGTCGCCGCACCCAGGATCATCGTTGAAAGAAGCGCTCTCATCCGCCCATCCCCGGGAAGGTGCAGGTCCTGCGGTCCTGCTCGGCCAGGGTGCGGAAGTTGGCGTTGTCCGAGGACTGTTCCACCCGCCCGGGCACCAGCCGCAGGGTCAGGTCACCCCACCGCCCGTACCGCGCCTCACCGGGGCGCACACAGGTGCCCGAATACAGAAGCTGCACACAGGCCTCCCGGCCCATGGAACTGGACAGCGAGCGCCAGTCCGATCCCGTGTGGCGCAGACAGGCCGCCGTCGGGCCCGAGGGGGCTTCGGCGCGCTCAACCGGCGTCTCGACGATCGGCGGGACGTCCTCGACCTCGATCGGGGGCAGGGTCGGCGGCGGCGCCAGCGACGCGGTCGGGGCCGCAACCAAGGCACCGGTTTCGTCGAGGCCGACATCCAGGGCCTCGGTCGCCAGACCATTGCGCTGGGCGCATTGATCCAGCGTCAGCATGCCGACGAACTGCCCCTCGACGAAGCAGCGCAGTTCGCGCGTCGGCTCCAGCGATTGAGGCTCGGCCACGTCGACCTGAAGGTTGCCCCTGGGGCCCTCCGGCGCCTCTTCGCCGCCGCCGCGTGTGAAGATCAGCGCCAGCACGATGGCCGCGATCACGGCCAGACCGGCACCGATCGCCAGGATGATACGGTTATCAGGAGGGGTGGCCATGCGGCGGGGCTCGACAGGAACTAGCGAAGGCGACCAATAACCCCGACCGGCCCTCTGGCGTCAACCGCCTTCGGCCCGATCCACCGTCTTAGCCACCCAGTCGGGCCAAGGCCGCCTGATAGTTTGCCAACTGAGCCGTAAGATAGGCAGGAACCGGCCCGGAGGTCGCATTGCTGGTCGATGCGGGGGCCAGCGACCGATAGGCGTCGCGGACCGCCTTCATTGCGGCCTGCAGGCGCTCTCCTGATGCGGTGCGGGCCTCCTCGGTCAGCAGGCTCAGCGCCTGGGGCAGATCCAGCCCGAAGGTCCTGGGACCATCCTTGGTCGCCGTCGGTCCGATGAAGCCTGCGGAAAGGCCCAGACCGGCAAGGGCATCGCGCCCTGGCTCACCCGACACCAGAACCGCGCCCTCGCGGCCATCGCGGGCAGTGATCGACAGACGCTGCACCCCCGCCAGCACCGCATTCAGCCCCTCGCGGGCATTCTCCGCCGTAGCACTCTCCGAGGCGACCGTGACCTTGAGGCGAGCACCGGATGCCAGCTCGATCTTGCGCGCCAGGGTCTGAAGGGTATCGCGGGCATCAATGGTCACCGCCACCGCCCGTCCGCCCGAGGCCGGCACCACCGAGAACCGGTCACCCACGCGCAGCGCGGTGGCATCGACCAGCTTCTTGGACTCGCTCTGCACAATCTCTCCGGAGGGCAGGCCCAGTCGGTCCAGCACACTGCTGGCCCCGCTGGCGACGGCCAGGGTGAGCGGCGCCGCCTGCTCATTCTGTCCGGCCCAGCTGCGGCTCCACTCGACGGCCCCGGTCAGCGGATCAACGCGACTGAGATAGCCCTGCACGGGATCGTCGTCCTCGGCCGTCACCGAGCGGGCAGACGTCCCGGTCATCCACAGCTTGCCGTCCAGCAGTTTGACGTCCGAGACCGCATCCTCATTCTCGGTGCCGATATAGGTCAGCCGCTCGGCGCCGGATGCCGTCAGATCCTCCGACAGCACGGCGACAAAGGCATCGAGCCCGCCGTTGTGCGCCTGATTGACGGTTCCGACGCCCAGCGCCGCATTGCGGGTGACACCCGCGACGATCACCTGCCCCTGATCGACCTGCAGACCCTTGACCGAACCGTTCATGACCCCGAGGTCGCGCGTTGACAGCAGCTGCGGCTCGCCCCCGGCTGTCAGCTGGAAACGGCGCACGATCAGACGTCCGTCTTCCTCCCCGGCGGTATAGAGGCTGTTGCCGTTGACCGCCGTCGCCTGGACGGCATCATCGCCCGTACTGCCGAACTGGACGGTCCCGTCGACCGTCGCGGTCCAGGCTGCGGTCGGATAGGGCTGGCTGCTGGTGAAGGCCTGCACATAGGAGTCCCAGCCCCCGATCCCGGCCGCGCCCGGCATGGCCGACTTCGCACGGCCCGTGACGATCACCTGGCCATCCGCGCTGAATTTCACTCCAGTGGCCTCGTCTGCGGCCCGTGCGCCGCGACGCTGGGTCCAGAGTTCCTGACCATTGGCGTCGTACATTGTGACGAAGCTGTCGACCTCCCCGGCCACATCGCCGCTCTGGCCAGGTATAAGGGAGCCGGTCACCGAGCCCGCGACGGCGACCCGTCCCGCATCGTCGACCGCCAGCGCATAGCCGGACGCCTGATCGGCAGCGCCCAGTGCCCGGGTGCTGACCACGCGGCCTGCGGAGTCCAGCTTGATCAGGGCGACATCGGACTGGCCCTTGATCGGCAGATTGCCCGGGCCCTCCTCCATATCGGCCACCAGCCACAGGGCGCCGTCCGGCCCGGTCGCGCTGGCCCGGACGGTCTTGATGCCCTCGGGCAGCGGCGTCTGGGACACGCGTCCGTCGACCCACTGGGTCTCGCCGATGCGCGCGCTGGCTTCGGTCGTGGCGGTGGCCGTATCGGCCTGGAACTTCAGCACTTCGTGCGCGCCGCCGGTCCCCGTTCCCTGCACCACATAGACGGCGTCCGACGGATCTGGCGCCGAGAAGGACACAGCCTCAGTCGACACCCCGCGTATGGCCAGCGACCACAGGTCCGGGCCCGCCGGCAGGGTCACGGTGCGGCCGCCGACCTGCAGGGTGCGGACCTCCGCCGCCTGCCGCTCTCGCCCGATCCGTGTCTCCAGACCGGCAGCCTGAAGCTTGTCGTTGATATGGGCCGTCACCGCCCCCAGGGTGCGCGGCGCGGTGCCCATCTCGGACAGGTCGATCCGAACCGTATGGGTGTCATTCAGCCGTTTGACGTTGATGTCGAAGACGACCGCGCCCTCGAACGCCGTCACCGGGCTCACGACATCGCCCTCGTGGATGGGCGAAGTGATCGAGATGGCAGAGTCCCGCCGTACACCGGCACTGGTCTTGCTGAGTGACTCGGTGACCCCGGCGACCAGCCGCACGTCCTGGAGCGGGGCCGAGGCGACATAGCTGCTGATTTCCTTGAGCCCCTGATCGAACCGCTTGGTGATCAGCGACAGTTCCGTGTTGCTGACGCCCTTGACTCCGGCGCGGTTGGCCAGAGCGTTCAGGCTTTCCAGCCCCTGATAGAGGGCGAACAGCCGGCGGTAATCCTCGGACGCCGAGGTCACATCCAGCTTGGCCGCATTCTCATCAATCAGGCGTCGACCGCCCAGCGCCGAGCGGACCAGCGTATCCGCCTCAGGGACGACGGCACCGGACGACCAGGGCGGTGTCGGCTGGGCCTTTTTCGGGGCGAGCGTGGACGCGCCAAGCGCTCCTCCAGAGGAGAAGGTCGAAGTGCCTCCGAACAGGCCCAGAAGATAGCTGTTGTCGATCATGGCGCGCTCTTCGCCACCCTGACGGCTGCGTCGCAATGAAGCGTTAACGTCCGTCCACGGAACCCCGAATCGTCCTAAGGGTTAATGGCACGTTCGCTGAAACGGCCCGATGGAGCTTACGTCCATGGTTGTGTTGAGTAGGCTGCTGTATTCATTCCTGTCCCTGTACGGCTTCACCAGCCGGACCGAGCGTCGGAGCCGGCCGGCCCCGATTCTGATCGGACGCTCCGGCCTGCCCTGACAAGGGTAATTAGCGGGGCTGATGCCCTAGCTGCGGAACAGCGACAGGATGACCTGCGGCGCCTGGTTGGCGATCGACAGGGCTTGGGCTCCCAGCTGCTGCTGGACCTGCAGGGCCTGAAGCCGGGCGCTCTCCTTGGCCAGATCGGCATCGACCAGATTGCCGACACCCGACTCCAGCGTATCGACCAGCTTGGTCACAAAGATGTTGTGCGCCTCGATCTGCTTGGCCTGCGCGCCAATCTCGCCCAGCGCCGAGTTCAGCGCCGTGATCGAGCTGTCGAGCGCCGTCAGGGCATTGGTCGCCCCGGTCAGGGTCAGAAGTGAATCCGACAGCGACAGACTGATGATCGAGCCGCTCAGGCTCAGATCCTTGCTGGACAGGGTGATCGACGAGCTGGCGTCCGCATTGGCCAGGAATTTGATGCCGTTCGTCAGGCTGCCGTCCAGAATATTGCCGCCATCGAAGCTGGCGTTCTGAACCGACGACTGCAGCGCACGCAGCAGGGCCTTGAAGTCGGCATCCAGAAGCTTGCGGGACTGGGTGCCCAGCGACTCATCCTTGGCCGCGACGACCTTTTCCTTGAGCTGGTTCAGCAGGTCGGAAACGGACTCACCGGCCGACAGGGCGACATCCGCGATCGAGGTCGCGCGATCCAGGCTCTGCTTGACGGCCGAGAGGGCGCCGATGTCGGCGCGCTGCCCCTGGGCGATGGCCCAGATGGCGGCATTGTCCTTGGCTCCCTGAACCTTCAGCCCGGTGCTGATCCGGCCCTGGACATCGCTCAACCGATTGTTGGTCGTGGTCAGGTTCTGCAGGGCGATTGCCGCTGAAGTGTTGGTGTGGACGCTGTTCGTCATCCGAATCGGGCCTCTCGCTGATGTGACGACAGGCTAGGGATGATTTCATTTGCACATGGTTAACGCGCGATAACCACGACGTTTAACCACGCTGGGCACCCCCTGCGTGGCCTGAGAACTGAATTGCTGACCCCTCAGGCGGTGGTGTCGATCACCGCGCCGGCCGCATAGCCGTTCTGGTCCTTCAACCGGATTACCTCTTCCCGGGGCAGCTGGCGCACCACTTCACCGGTCTCACGGTCGAGCACCTTGTAGATAAAGACGCCTTTGCGGGCGCCTTGCTCGATGACCAGTTTGTAGCGGGCCGCCCTGTCTGCCTCTTGAGAGGCGCGGGACTGGTTGAAATCACCCCCGGCGGCAGAACCCGCGGGGGCAACGGTCGCGTTGATGGGCCTTATCTTCGCATGTGTATCCATGTCTCCCTGCGTCGGAATTGAGCCGACGTCTCCGGTTCAAGGCTCGGACGACGGGGCGGGGACGCGAACGCCCCCGCCCCTGAGATCGCTCCTTAGCGGAACAGTCCGAGCAGGATGGAGGTCGAGGAGTTGGCGATCGACAGAGCCTGCACACCCAGCTGTTGCTTGGTTTGCAGCGCTTGCAGTCGGGCGCTTTCCTTGGCCAGATCGGCATCGACCAGGTTGCCCACGCCGGTTTCCAGGCTGTCCTGCAGCTTGCTCACGAACTTCAGGTGAGTGCTGAGGGAGTTGGAACCCGTGCCCAGACGCGCGAGAGCGCCGGAGACATTGTCGATCGAGGTGTTGATCACACCCAAAGCCGTGGCTGCGAGGGTCGAGGTGCCGATGGTTGCCGTGGCGGACAGGGTCACATTGGCGCCACCCAGGGACAGGTTTTCATCCTGCACCGTGATGGTCGACCCGGTCGCATTCGACAGAGCCTTGAAGCCCGCCGTCATCGAGTTGTCCAGCAGGTTGACGCCGTTGAACTTGGCATTGGAGACGACGGTCGTGATCTGGTCACGGATCGACTTGAAGTCCTCGTTCAGGGCGCTGCGGGCGGAGGTCGTCAGCGAGGTGTCGCTAGCGGCCAGAGCCTTTTCCTTCAGCTGGATCAGTAGCTCGGAGACCGACTCGCCGGCGGCAATGCCGACGTCAACTGCGGATTGGCCGCGTTGCAGGCTGTCCTTGACGGCGTTCAGAGCACCGATTTCCGAACGCTGGCCCTGGGCGATGGCCCAGATGGCGCCGTTGTCCTTGGCGTTCGACACCTTCTTGCCGGTGTTGATGCGCGACTGGACCACACCGAGTTCGGCATTGGTGGATTGCAGGTTCTGCAGGGCGATCATGGCGCCCGTGTTCGTGTTGACGCTGTTCAGCGGCATACCGATATTCCTTGTTTCTAAGGTGTCCGACGCCATTTTGGCTGCCGGGAGCATTTTGCTCGGTTCACTGACAAGCAAGACCAGCGCCACCGCCGCCTTTCGGGGCCAAATCCCAAGTCATTGTATTATATACGTTAGGTTGCCTTAACCACGCCTCTGACCCGGCAGTTTCTGCCGGGCTCGACCAAAAAACGGCAGAAACTGCCGGGCTCACGGCAATTTTTGCCGGTTCGAGCCTTCGGCCACGGCCTGTGCCGCCCGTTCGGCCATCAGGGTCGCGACCGCCAGTCGACGCGCCGCATCACAGGCCACCAGAGCCTCACCGCGCGCCATATAGGCCGTCTCCAGATCCGCGAGCGTGGGCGATGGTCCCAGCGTGACGAGGCGGCAGGGCCGCGTCGCCTCGACCGGCAGGGTCAGGCGTACCGGCTCCGGCACAGAGGGCGGGCGCGTGCCGGCACAGCTCGCGGTCATGGTCATCAAGACGGCGCACCCGATCGGGCGCCAGGGGCGTATCGGCATCATCGGCCTCTCTTGCCTGCTGGATGGCCGTGGCGGTCACGCGCCCGACCTCGATTTCGGTTTGACGGACAGCTTCGGTCTCGCGGCTGACCATGCGGTCGCCGTCCCGCTCGGCCCGACGGGCATGGGCGTCAGCCTCAGCTGCGACCGCCCGGGACCGGGCCGCCTCCAGCCTGCGCCCCTGCAGATCGAACGGGTCCCAGCGCAGGCCCAGCCCACGCCCCGCTGCCAGCACCAGCCCGACAGCGACCAGGCCGACGATGACCCAGCTCCACGACCGCAGCGCCCTCATGCTGGATAGACCTTCCGGTCCAGCTCGAAATGCGGACCGTCGCGCAGGCGCGGCCAGTCTCCACCCCAGACGATCTTCACGCCGCGCTCGCGCGCGGCCTGTTTGAAGGCGGCGGCAATCCGGGGATACAGCGGCCAGTCCCACCGCACCTGTCCATCAATGACCGCCGCGACGTCCACCGCGTGCCCGGTCAGATGGCGCGAGTTGAGCGTCCGGCTGGCCCCCGCCTTGACCAGCGCCGCCTGTCGCGCCGGGGACCGCAGGCCCTCGGTCACCATGAAGTCGACAGGCGACAGCGTCAGGGCCGCCTCGGCCACGGCAACCAGATCGGGGTGAACCCCCGCCAGCGCGCGGCGCGAGCGGGCGGAAAAGCGATAGCTCATGGCCGACCTCCCGCCCCGATCCGGAATCGCACGCTCAGCGCCACCAGCTGCTGGGCGGTCGGCGCCACCAGATACAGCAGGGTGATCAGGGCGATCAGCATCAACAGCCGTTCGACAATGTCTTGCAGGGCCTCAACCGGCGCCCGCTCGACTGCCCGGTGCACCAGCGCCCACAGCGCCAGACTGGTCAGAAAGACGAACAGCCGCCGCCACAGCCAACGTCCTTCAGCCAGCGATGCGTCCTGTGTGTTCAGGGTCGGGGTATCGTTCAAAGCTCGTCCTCCCTTTCTCTACGCTCCGGGCCACCCAACTCGCCGGCGATCTCGTCCAGACAGTCTTCCAGTGTCAGGTGGGCCGGGGCCTCCCACATCTCGGCATCCAGCAGGGGCAGGCCCCGATCCTGCGGTGCCCGGGTGTTCACGCGCCGGGTCATCCGACCGCCACCAGAACGATCAGGCCATCCGCCCCCGCCCCGCCCGTGCCGCCCGCCGTCACACCAGCGCCACCGCCTCCCCCGCCTGCGCCATAAAGACCGCCTGCACCGCCCGCATGGCCGACAGTCAGCGAGGCGTCGCCCCCGCCCCCACCGCCGCCACCTGGACCGTGAACCGGCTCGCTGACCGATGTGCCTGAACTGCCGGGAGCGTCACTTCCGCCCGCACCGCCCTCGGCCGGGCGCAGCAGGGCTGATCCCGCGTCTCCGTCGTCGGCCGCCGAGATGACATCGGCTGCGCTCAAGGCGCCTCCCGCGCCCCCGGAACCGCCCGAGACGCCGGACCAGAGACCGCCACCTGTCGCCCCGGCTTCGCCTCCCGCGCCCCCGGGCGCTCCGCCCTGACCGCCCCCGGCGGCGAGCAATTGCACCCCGTCCGACAGGATGCGAGAGAGTCCGCCGTCCATACCGGCGGCACCCCCGACCCCCACCGTCAGGTACAGCGCACCCGGCAGGCTGTCGGTGGCCCAGACCGTGTGGCTCACGCCCCCGCCGCCGCCGCCACCACCGCCCGGTCGCTCGGTCCCGCTCGCCCCCCAGCCACCGGCACCTCCGCCACCGCCGGCCGCCACGACCGTCGCCTCGATCCAGCGCGCCCACTCCGGCGGGGACCAGCTGGCATCCTCGGTGACCACCGTCGCCTCGCGTCGGGTCGCGCCTCGCGGAAAACTGACCCGGCCCGTCCCCGGATCGACCTTCATCGCCTCGGTCCAGGCCGAGCCGTCGGCGCTGACCTTCAGGCCAAAGGCATCCTCGCCGATCAGGCCCAGCTCGGCCCGCCCCGACCAACCGCTCTGCAGGATCAGCGACAGCACCTCGGCCGGACCGGCCTTGTTCAGCACCAGCCTCAGGTCACCCGTGCCACCGTCGCCGGTCTCGCGAGCCGTCCACAGCGCCGAGTTCAGCTTTGCCAGAAAGGGATTGGCCGCATCCGCTGTGGCACCGATGCCCAGCCGCTCAAGGTTCTGAAGTTCGCCGAGAAAGGCCGCGAGCGGCGTCCAGTCCGCCGCGTGCCGGACCACGATCTCGCCCGTATCGACGATCACGGCGATCAGCCCGGCTGGAGCGGTCACCCGGATCCAGCCGCCGCCTTCCCTCCGCATCAGACTGCCCGCTGGATGCAACGACCACGCCGCCCCCTCGGCCCCGTCCGGCAGGATGTAGAGGGCGCCATCCGCGGGCTCGGTCGGCTGGGTCACCAGACTGCGGCTCGTGACGCAGCACTGCACCAGACCATCCAGCCGGGTCAGCGCCTCGTTCAGGGTCACATGTTTCTGCATCTGCCCGGCCGCCAGATAGGGCAGGCCCAGCCGTGCGCTCGTATCGCTCATCACCAATCTCCCGAAAAATCCTCGGAAGCAGTGTGATCAACCTGGCGACCCGGTCGGGAAGATCGCTGCGCCAAAAGACGAGCGCGTTGTTTTGGTGAAATGTCTGGAGCGCAGCACGCACATTCAACCGTCCCGGGGCAGCGAGGAGGCAATGGAAGGGACGGGAGCCTCCCCGCTGGACGACAGTCAAACAAAGGAGGCCATGCCCGTCTGTCGTCACCCACAGCTACGGCGATCCGCCGCGGACGGATGCGATCTACAGCGGCTGGAACTCGCCTTCGGCAACCACCGGGCCATCGGGACGATCCGGATTGGGCGTATGACCCGGCTCTTCCATGGACACGGCGACCGCAATGGCCTCTGTGGCCTGACCCACGATCACGCCCTCGAGATTGTGCCGCGAGGTGTCATGACCGTCGATGGCGCCGACCAGTTGCACGCCGCCCTCGTTCGGCAGGACCAGCCACAGGTGCGGGATCCGCGTGTCGCCTTCCATCTCGCGCGTCGGGGCCAGATACAGCTCACCCGTGGCGCTGTCATAAGCCAGGGTCAGGGCGGTGACGCCGTTGTCCAGCTTGAGCGTTGCGACCCTCGTAATCGACCCGGCGACCGGCGTGGTGGCCGGATCGGGCGCAGGCGCAGGCGTGGCGATCATGATGGCGACGGCCGCCAGACTGGCGGCCAGCAGGCCTGTCGAGCCGATGGCCCAGCGGCGCCAGAAGGTGACAGCATTGTCGTTCGCCGCCCCGCCCGTCGCCGCGAGGATGCGCGGCCACAGGCTTGCCGACGGTTGCACCGGGGCAATACCGTCCGCCATATGGCTCAGCTGGTCATTCCAGCGGTCTACTTCGGCCCCAAAGACGGGGTCCCGCGCAGCCTCGGCGTGCGCTGCGGCCTCCTCCGCCGGGCTCAGAACCCGCAGGGCATATTCGCCGGCCCGCGCGATGCGATCGTCGTCGTTCGAAGCGGTCATTGTTCCAGACAGCTCCTCAGTTTCAGCAGCCCCCTGCGAATCCAGCTTTTCATCGTGCCGAGCGGCGTCTCTTCGCGCTGGGCCAGAACCTCATAGGTGACGCCCTCGAAAAAGGCGGTGCGGATAACGCGGCTGACCTTTTCGTCGAGTTCATCGAGGCATACGCCCAGACGCCCGGCGTCATCCGCCAGTTCGATGTGGTCCAGGGCCGAGGGCGCGCCATCGGCCAGGTCATAGGCCGCATCCACCGGCACGCTGTTGCGCGCGATGGCCCCCGAGCGCAGCCGGTCGATCGACCGGTTCCGTGCGATCGTCACCAGCCACGTGATGGGACTGGCGCGGCCGGGGTCAAAACTGGCGGCCTTGTTCCACACGGTCAGATAAATCTCCTGCATCACGTCCTCGGCCAACTGCCGGTCAGACAAGATACGCAGGCATACGCCCATCAGCTTCGCAGAGGTCGCTTCATACACACGGCGAAACGCCGCACGGTCCCCCTGACCGGTCTGTCCGAGCGCTTCGGACAGGGCATCACGATCGAATACAGCGGTCATTCGGTCTCCTGCCGACCCCAAGGGCGCCAATAGGCGGAGGGGAGCCTGCTTCGTCAATCCCTTCGGCGGCAAAGCCGGTCTCAGTCGCCCAGATAAACGACCCGCTTCAGCTTGCGGTCCTGCTTCATTTCCTCGCGGTGGGTGTCAAAGACCCCCTGATCCCGGGCCTCGCGTTCCGACATCTCGACCCAGTGAGTCGATTCAATGTGCTTTTGCAGAGCTTTGGCCGCCAGCAGGTGACCCGGGAACAGGGCGTCGATGGCATCGCCCGCAATCGGCACGGTTCCCGTGATCGTATCGACGGTCAGATAACCCAGCATGCGGGCAAGGGTCCCGGGCCCTGCCTTGACCCGCAGGCCCAGGATGATCAGCCAGCCGCCCGCCCCGACGGTGTAGATGGTGCCCAGACCCGGGATCCATGTCAGAAGCGCGTCCAGCCCCAGACCGAACGGTCCGATACCGATCACCCGGTCGGAAATCTTCTTGATGCGCTCAACACTGAGCCAGACGTTCTCGACGTCAGCGACCGATTTGACCATGGTGCCCTCCTGCCCCGCTCCCCCAACGCACCACGGAGACCGACGTTCATCATGATGGCAAGACTCAAGGCGATATTTCTTTCTGTCTGGCCAGTTCTGGTGTGCCTGATCCTGATCGGGCCCTGGTTGATCCCGGGGCTGGCGCATTTCAGCGGCATCGGCCACCGCTGGGTCGATATCGTCGCCCAGTTCACGGCCCCCGCCATGGTGGGGTGTGTCGCCGCTGTCGTTCTGGTGGCCTTCCTCAAGCGCCCGCCGCTCATGCTGGTGGCCCTCGCAGGGCTGTTGATCTGCGTCGCTGCCGTCCTGCCCCAGGCCGAACCGCGCCACGGCCAGCCTGACCGGGCTGCCCCCGTCCTCACCGTTTACTCGGCCAATCTGAATGCGGACAACAGCGACGTGGAGGCGATAGCCGCCAGCGTGCGACAGGCCCGGGCCGACATCGTCATCCTGATCGAGGTCAGCCCCGCCGCCTTCGCGGCCCGTGACCTCATCCTCGCGGACCACCCCCACCAAAGGGCTTCGGAGACTGTGGTCCCCCCGGGCGCGCGGGGCAGCGTCATCATCGCCTCGCGCTATCCCCTGTCGCCCGTCCAAATGCCTCGCGACCAGCTTTCGGCCCTGCACGCACGGGCCGAAACCCCGCTGGGGCCGCTGCATCTGGTGGGCGTGCACCTGACCCGGCCCTGGCCGTTCCAGTATCAATGGGGACAGATAATTCAGGCCGAACTACTTGCGGATCGCCTCGAGGGTGTGACCGACCCCATTCTTGTCGCGGGGGACTTCAACACCGTCTCCAGCGCCCGCATCGGTCGCCTGATCAAGGCGCAGACCGGCCTGACCCCCGCCGGCGCCTGGCCCGGCACCTGGCCGACGGAACTGCCCTCGTGGCTGGGGATCGGAATCGATCACCAGTGGCGATCCGACGATCTGGTCTTCCTGTCACGTCGCATTGGCAAGCGGATGGGCTCGGATCACTACCCCGTCGTCACCCGCATCACCCGGGCCCGCCCTCAGCCCTCGCGCTGATCCCGCAGGGCCTTCAGCCGCTCTACATGGCCCGTTTCCGGGAAGTCCTCGGCGACCCAGTCGGCCTCGAACGCCTTCAGCAGGGCGCCGGTTTCGGGACCCGGCGCCACGCCCAGCGCCGCGACCTCGCGCCCCCCCACGGGCAGGCGCGGCACCGACCATGTCTGGACCAGATCGACCAGCGCGTCATAGCGGCCTCTCTGCTCCGGCTTTCGCGAGAGTGCCTGAACCAGCCGATCGCCCGCCGCCTGCCGCCCCTCCCCATAGACCAGCGCCCGTACCTGCCGGTCCGCCAAGGTCTCCAGATCCAGCTTTGGCCCGATCAGGCCCTGCAGCCGCGCCATCTCGCGATTGGACAGGCGCAGGCCTCTCGCCGCGGCGTCCAGCGCCTCTGCCGAAGCTGGCAGCAGGGACGACAGGCGCTGCAAGGGATCGCCGGTCACCGCCGCCATGGCCCGGAACGCCTCCAGCGTCCTGGCCTCGGGCAACAGGTGCGCGAGGATGCCTGTATGCGCCATCACCTCGACCGTCGGCACGGGGTCGGATGCTGCCAGTAGTTTCAGCAACTCCTTCGACACCCGCTCGGCCGACAGTTCGCTCAGCCCACCCGCCTCTTCGACACAGGCCGCCAGACCGGCCGCATCCGGATCACCAGCGCCATACCAGGCATGAAACCGGAAAAAGCGCAGAATCCGCAGCCGATCCTCGCGGATACGGCGTCCGGCATCCCCGACGAACACCACGCGCCGGGCGGCGATGTCGGCCAGCCCCTGTCCGGTCGGATCGAACACCCGTCCTTCGCCATCGGCATAGAGGGCGTTGATGTGGAAATCCCGGCGCCCGGCATCCTCGGCCCAGTCTGGGGTGAAGACGACCGTGGCCCGCCGTCCGTCGGTCGTCACATCGCGCCGCAGGGTGGTGATCTCAAACGGCTGGCTGTCGGCCACAGCCGTCACCGTGCCGTGGTCCAGCCCCGTCGGCACTGCCTTCAGTCCCGCAGCCTTCAGCGCCGCCATCACCGCCTCGGGCTGCAGCCGCGTGGCGATGTCCACATCATCGACCGGTCGCCCCATCAGGCTGTTCCGAACACAGCCGCCGACGAAGCGCGCCACATCGGGCCCGCCTTCAGCTTCCAGCGCGGCTATGACCTTGCGGGTGGCTGCCGCCGTCAGCCAGGGCGCATCAGCCAGCGAGGGGGCACTCATGCCGCCGCCTCGTCTTTCCCGCCATCCAGCCGGTCGTGCAGGGCCCTCAGAATGCCCGCCGTCACGCCCCAGATGTAGCGTTCGCCATAGGGCATGGCCCAGAAATAGCGGCGCGGCTGTCCCTCCAGCTCATAGTGATCCTGCCGGTGATTGGCGGAGTCCATCAGGAAGGCCCACGGCACTTCGAACACCTCGGCCACCTCCTCAGGATTTGGCTCGGTCCGGGGCGCGGCCGTCACCCAGGCGACCACCGGCGTGACCAGAAACCCCGTCCCGGTTTCATAGCGGTCGGCCAGCCCCAGAACCTCGATACCCTCTAACGACAGTGCGACTTCCTCGCGCGCCTCGCGGAGCGCCGCTTCGACCGTCGTCTCGCCGGGGTCCAGCCGACCGCCGGGAAAGGCGATCTGGCCGGTATGGCTGGCCAGACTGTCCGACCGCCGGGTCATCAGTACGCGCGGCTCCTCCCCCTCTGCGATGATCAGGATCAGCACCGCCGCTGGGCGCAGCTGTCGTGCCGGGCGCTCGGCCCCCGGGTTGAGATCAAAGTCGGACCGCGCAGCCACCTCGGCACCGGCCCCTCCCGCGGGGTCCAGCGCCTTCACCAGACGGGCCTTCAATCTCGCCGCGTCCGTCATTCCACCCCCGCCCCGACGCGTCCCAGCGCAAACACCGCCTCGCCGGACCGCACCGACAGCCGCCCCTCGACCGGGCGGGCGCGCTCGACCAGCTCATAGAACAGCGACCGGCTGATCCGCGCCCACAGGTCCGCCCGCACATGCAGGCGCGGCGCGGGCTCCTCGGTCGCCGGATCGGTCTCGACCACAATCGGATGCTCCGCCCCGGCGATCACCGTGTCACCCTGATCGGTGTCGAACACCAGATGCCCCTCGACGTCCTTCAGCGTGATCGCCCGGAACGGCAGGTCCTCGACCGTGATCTTCAGCTTTTCGACCGGCGTGACCAGATGATAGCCGTCCGGGTCCTTCCTCAGCACCGTCGAGAACAGCCGCGTCAGTTCGGGCCGGCCGATGGGCGTGCCCTCATGCATCCAGATGCCATCGGCCTGGATGACAATGTCGATGTCACCGCAATGCTCGGGATGCCACAGATGCACCGGCGGCAGGCCGCGACCGCCCTGTTCCTCGGCCAGCTGCGCCAGCGCGTCCAGACCCTTTGTCTTCTTGTCTGTCATCCCCCAGACTTAGGACCTGCGACGCCGGTCGCAAAGTCGCTTCAGCCGATCGTCACCGAACCGGCGACTGTCTCGGCCATCACCGGCAACCACAACAGCCGCGCCGGATCGACCGGTCCGGGCATGGTCACCCCCCCGGTCCGGGCAAAGCCGAACCGCCCGAAATAGGGCGCATCCCCGACCAGCAATATGCCCGCTGACCCGCCGGCCCGGGCCTGATCGATACAGGCCTGCACCAGCGCCGCGCCCAGCCCCTCGCTGCGCTCTGACCGCTGAACGGCGATGGGCCCCAGAAACAGACAGGGCGTCTCCCCTACCCGGATCCGCCACAGCCGCACACTGCCGACCACCCGCCCGTCCAGACAAGCGACGAAGCCGGCTTCGATCCCGGCGCCTTCGCGCAGACGCTCGGCTGTCTTGGCGAACCGTCCGGGGCCAAAGGCCTCCAGCACGATCCGGTCGATGATCCCGGCATCTCCGGCCTGCTCGGCGCGCACGACCGCAGCCCCCGAAAGGGGCGCGTCATCCGGGATCAGGGTGCGGGGCTCGGCCATAGGCGCGCGCTGCTACAGGGCACAGGCCACGGACGCAATCGCCGATTTATGTCAGCCGAAATTCGGGGCGCGCTTTTGCGTGAAGGCCATGAAGGCCTCCATGGCCTCGGGGCTTGTCATCTGGCTGCCAAAGGCCTCGCCCTCGCGCTGCATCAGCGACCACATGTCCTCGGCGTCCCGCATCAGGGCCTTGGTCTTGCGGATCGAATTGGGCGCCCGCGCCGCCAGCTGACGAGCCAGATCCCGCGCCGTCTCGTCCACGGCATCGGCAGCAACGGCACGGTTGGCCAGCCCCCAGGCCAGGGCCGTGCGTCCATCGACCGGCTGGCCCAGCGCGAACATCTCGAAGGCCCTCTGGTGACCGATCACACGGGGCAGCAGCAGGCTGGACGCCGCCTCGGGCGCCAGCGCCAGATTGATGAAGGGCACCGACAGCAGGGCATCCTCGGCCACCACCACCATGTCACAGTGCAGCAGCAGGGTGGTGCCGATGCCGACCGCCCGGCCCTTGACCGCCGCGACCAGCGGTTTGTCCAGATCGGCCAGCGCCTTCAGGAAGCGGAACACCGCCATGTCCGACGGCGAAGACGCCTGCGAGCCCAGGGCGATGAAGTCGGCAATGTCATTGCCCGCCGAAAAGCTGTCGCCCTCGGCCCGGATCAACATCACCCGGATCGCGTCGTCGGTGCGGCAGCGCTCGGTCGCCGCGGCCAGCGCCTCATACATGGCCTGGGTGATCGCGTTCTTCTTTTCCGGACGGTTCAGCGTCACCGTCAGGACACCGTCGGACAGGTCTGTTTGGATGCTCTCGGACACGACGCTTATTCTCCGTTGTCGTCATTCGTTTCTGAAACCGGGGTGCCCGTGGCCTGCCACCAGTCGACGCCGTCGGCATCGCGCTGGCGGGTCGTCCGGCCCTGGCGCTCCAGATAGTTCAGATGCGCCACGGCCTCGCCGGTCGCCATTCCGCGCAGGCCGTCGCCCACGGGACGGGCAAACAGGCTGGCAAAGGTGTCGACCGCCCGCATCGGGGTCTCGAGCCGGCGCTCCAGCCGCGCCAGCGCCTGACCATGACCTCGCTTGAGGGCCGCCAGCCGCGTCTGCACGCCTCGGAACGGTTCGCCATGTGACGGCAGCACCAGCAGATCCTGGGGCAGCAGCTCCGCCAGCCGGTCAAGCGAGGCCATCCAGTCGCCCAGCGGGTCCGAAAGGGGCTCGGTCGGCCACACCGACACGTTCGACGAAATCTTCGGCAGGATCTGGTCGCCGCCGAGGAACACGCCATCGGACCTGCGCCACAGACAGACATGCTCCGGGCTGTGGCCCTGACCGACAACCACCTCCCAGTCATCCCCGCCGATGGACAGCACATCGCCCTCGGTCAGGCGGTGATAGGCGTCGGGCATGGGGCTGACCACCCGCCCGAACGAGCCATAGTCCCGGCCCCATCCGGCCAGTTGCTCCTCGGTCCAGCCCGCCGCGCGATAGAAGGTCCGCCCCGATTCCGGCGCCGGTCGGCCGGTGTCCGCGACCAGCATTCGTGCCGTCACATACTCCAGCCGCGACATCAGCAGGGGGACCTGAAACCGCTCGCACATCCAGCCGGCCATACCGATGTGGTCCGGGTGCATGTGGGTGCAGATCACGCGCTTGATCGGTCGGCCCCGCAGCGCCCCGGTCAGCAGACCGTCCCAGATCTCGACCGAAGCGGGGGTGAACAGGCCGGTGTCGACCAGCGTCCAGCCGTCTCCGTCCTCGAGGGCGTAGAGATTGATGTGGTTGAGCGCCATCGGCAGCGGCAGGCGGAACCACACCACGCCTGGAGCGACCTCGATCCCCTCGCCCGCCTCCGGCACACGCGCAAACGGATAGGTCAGGCCCCGAGCCCCGTCAGCCCGGGCTGCGTCCCCTTCCGCATCGTCGCGTCTCACGCCGTCGGCCAAGTGCGTCTCCAATCGAAACCTTCGATAGACCATTTTCCGCGCACGCGTCCACCGGCAGCGGACTGCCCTGATCCTGCCTTGACCCTGTCACATCCGCACGCCAAGGATTGCCCAAGTTCAAGTTGTTTCAGGAGCCTCCTCCGTGTCCCACGCCAAAATCGCCACCCTCGCGGGGTCGGCCCTCGCCCTCGCCTTTCTGACCGCCACCCCGGCCCTGGCCCAGGACAATCGCGGCAATGATCGCAGCGAGGAATCCTCCGAGGCCTCCGGCCAGGTCACGGGTGAGGTCGTCCTGCCGGGTCGCATCGGCGGCGGGCGTCAGGACCGTGAGCAGCAGCGTCAGCGCGGTCGCCAGCCCGCGCCGCCTTCCGCCGAGGAAGTTCAGGCCGCTGCCAGCGCCGTCGCGGCTGTCGCCGTGCCGACCTGTCAGGTGACCGAATCCTCGCTGCTCGGCATGCGCGAGGGCGGCGCCAAACTGTACGAAGTCGCCTGCGCCACCGGTCCCGGCTATATCCTTGAGGCCGTCGAGGGCGCCCCGACCGCCGCCGACTGCGTGCTGCAGTCCAGCCTCGCCTGGCAGCTGCGTCGGGAGAATCCCGAGGCCGAGGTCGGCCTGCAGTGTGCCCTGCCCGGCAACCAGAACCGCGTCGAAGTGATCAGCGGCTATGCCCAGCAGGCCGGTGTGTCGTGCAATGCCGACGAAGCCATCGCCTGGAACACCCGCGTCTATGAACTGGGCTGCGCCGGCACCGACGGCTACCGTCTGGAGAAATCCGAAGCGGGTGCCTGGAGCGCCACGCCCTGCTGGCGCTACGCCCTGATCTCGACCGGCACCTGCCAGCTGACCACGGCTGAGGAGACCCGCACCGAATGGCCGAAACTGGTCGCCAATACCGAGATCGCCGCCTGTAACGTCGAGGACGTATCCTGGATGGGGGACAACCCCCAGCGCGGCGCCTTCTATGAGCTGAAATGCTCCACGGGCGAGGGCGTCATCGTCCGCTTCCACGAAGGCGCGACCCAACAGGTCTATTCCTGCGTCGACGCCGTGCAGATCTTCAGCAAGCCCTGCGAGCTGACGGCTGCCCCCGCCTCGACCGAGCCGGAGGCCTCCCCGGCCGAGTAATCGTCCGGTCCTTTCCGATCCCGGCCCGGGGTGCCTTGCGGCGCCCCGGGCCGCTTCGTTTGTGGCCCTCGCCTCGCGTGGAAAATCGCTTTAGCGTCGTGCCATGCGCATCGCCACCTGGAACGTCAATTCCGTCAACGCCCGCTTGGAAACCGTGCTCGCCTGGCTGGGCGAGCATCAGCCCGACGTCGCCTGCTTCCAGGAGATCAAATGCGTCGACGAGAAATTCCCGCGCGAGCCGTTCGAGTCGCTCGGCTACAATGTCGAGACCCACGGCCAGAAGAGCTACAACGGCGTCGCCCTGCTCTCGAAACTGCCGATCTCGGATGTCCGCAAGGGCCTGCCGGGCGATCCGTCCGACGAACAGGCCCGCTATATCGAGGCGGTGATCGAGGCGCCTCGCCCCGTCCGCGTCGGCGGCCTGTACCTGCCCAACGGCAATCCACTCGGCACCGAGAAGTTCGCCTACAAGCTCGGCTGGTTCGACCGCCTGAACGCCCATGCGCGCGACCTGCTGGCGCTGGAAGAAGCCTTCGTCCTGTGCGGCGACTACAATGTCATCCCGACACCCGACGACGCCCGCGACCCGTCGGCCTGGGTTGATGACGCCCTGTTCCAGCCGGAAAGCCGCGCCGCCTTCCGCGCCCTGTGCAACCTCGGCCTGTCGGACAGCCACGAACTGGGCCACGAGCCCGACGGCACCTATACCTTCTGGGACTATCAAGCCGGGGCCTGGCAGCGCGACCACGGCATCCGCATCGATTTTCACCTGCTATCCCCCCAGGCTGCCGACCGCTTTGGCGGCATCCAGACCCATCGTCAGGCGCGCGAGATGGACAAGCCCAGCGATCACGTTCCCGTGGTCGTGACGCTGGAGGACTGAGGGTGAGCGAGGCCGTGCGGTTCCTGCTGCTGGTTGCCCTCGCCGCTGCGGCCCTCACCACCCTCATGCTCGCGCTTGCCTGGTGGATGGAGAGCGAACGCCGCCTCCGGCGCACCATGCTCAAGACGCTGGGCGTCGCCCCGGAGGTCGAGGCCTTCTCCCCCGCCGAGGGCAAGGCTGCCGGCCTCGACTTCGACGAGGGCCAGATCGCCGTCCTCTGGGCCCGGGGCGGCCATGGTTTGGTCTATGGCTTTGAGGAGATCGAGGGGGCCGAGATCATCGTTGACGGCCACGTGGTCGCCCGCGTGCGGCGGGGCGAACCCCGCAAGGCCCTCGACATCCTCGCGCCCGAGGCCGAACTGGTGGTGCTGCGCCTGATGTTCATGGACGCCCGCTATCCAGAGTTCGAGCTGAACCTGTGGAATGCCACGGCCCCCACGCTCGAAGGCTCTCCGTCCGAGGCGCTGCGTCTGGGGCGCCGCTGGCTGTCGCATCTGGACGCCCTGCTGCGCGCGTGACGCCTCGGGCCTGAACCGCGCCTTTGGGCTTTGCGTTCCGTCCCTGCGGGTCTAGAAGCCCGCCCATTCCTGTTTCGCCTTTCTCCGGGGAGTGCCCGCCGTGGCCCGCCTGTTTGACGCCTATCTGATCGCCGACTGGACCGCCGCCGAGACGCGCAAGCTGGGCGACCAGTCCCTGTGGGTCGGCGTAGCCAAGCGCGACGTGCGTTTCCGCCTCTATACCGAGACCCACAATGTCGCCTCGCGGGCCGAGGGTGAGGCCCTGATCGCCTCCCTGCTGGCTGACCACAGGAAGCGCGGCGACCGGGTGCTGGTCGGCTTCGACTTCAACCTCGGCTATCCGGCGGGCACCGGCCAGCGTCTGGGTCTCAAGGACACCAGCTGGCGCGGTCTGTGGGATTTCATTGCCTCGAACGTCGTCGACAAGGCCGACAACACCAACAACCGCTATCAGGTCGCAGCCAAGATGAACCGGCTGATGACCGATCAGGCCTGGCCGTTCTGGGGTGCGCCCGCCAAACAGACCCAGCGCTGGCTGACGGCGACCAAGCCGCCGGAGGGCGCCGGCGCCGACATCCCCGAGTTCCGGGCCACCGAACGCGCGGCGCGCGAAGGCCGCCTTCAGCCGAAAAGCGTCTGGCAAATGCATGGCGCCGGCGCCGTCGGCGGCCAGACCCTGGTCGGCATCGCTGCCGTCAATCGCCTGCTGAAAAAGCTCGACCCGTCGGCCGCCGTCTGGCCGTTCGGCACCGGCTGGCGTGCGCTGGACCCCTCTGACATCGAGCCCCTGTCGGCCCTCGTCGTCGAGGTCTGGCCGTCGCTGTTCAACGCCCAGCCGAAAGAAGGCGAGTTCAAGGATCAGGCCCAGGTCCGCGTCACCGCCGAGACCTTTGCCAATATGGATGAGCGCGGCGACCTGGCTGCGGCCTTCGCGCCGCCCAAGGGCGCCTCCGACGACCTGATGCGTCAGGTCGAGACGGAGGAGGGCTGGATCCTCGGCGTCACCCGCCTGCCGCCGGTCTAGGCGTCGCGCTCGCCCACAAAGTCCTGCGCGAACTCGGGGGCGTCCTCGGGGTCCAGCAGGTCCAGCTCGTCGTCACCGTCCGAGGCCCGGCCCGGGTCCGGCACCTCGAAGCCGCTGGGCATGGACATGTCCAGCAGGCCCGCCGCCTTCATCTCCTGCACGCCCGGCATGTCGCTCAGGCTGGCCAGGCCGAAATGCTCCAGGAACCGGTCGGCCGTGCCATAGGTCACCGGTCGGCCCGGTGTCCGCCGCCGCCCGCGCAGCCGCACGAACCCCATCTCCAGCAGCTGGTCCAGCGTACCCTTCGACAGCGACACACCCCGCACGCTCTCGATCTCGGCCCGGGTGACCGGCTGGTGATAGGCGACGATGGCCAGGGTCTCGAGCGCGGCCTTCGACAGCCGTCGCGGCTCCTCGCGCTCCTCCGTCATCAGGAAGCCGAGGTCCGGCGCGGTACGAAAACTCCAGCGGTCGGCCACGATCTGCAGGGTCACGCCCCGGTCGCGATACCGCTCGACCAGTCGCGACAATGCCCGCCCCACATCGGCATCTTCCGGCAGGCGCCGCGCGATGTCCGCCGCTGATAGCGGCCCCGCCGCCGCGAACAGCAGGGCCTCGACCCGCCGTTCGATCTCGGTGTCGTCGGGGCGGAAGGCCAGTCCCGCCTTGGACCCTGTCGCCTCATCGCTCATGGCGTCAGCTCCAGCGGCTGGCCGTGCGCGCGCCGGCGCAAATAGACATCGGCAAAGGCCTCGGCCTGGGTCACGTCCAGCGCCCCTTCCTTGACCAGTTCCAGACTGGCCGACAGGGTCGAGGCGACATAGCTGGCCGGGCTGGGGCCCTCGCGCTCGCCCGTCTCACTGACCGCCTCGGCCCGCGGCGCGATCTCGTCCAGCGCTGTCCACGCGTCCATCCCGGGCAGGCGATCGCGCAGCCAGTCGCGCGCCGCCTCCAGCGGAAAGGCCTCGACCCGCAGACCGGGATTATAGGCCCGCCGCTCGGCCCGCCGCCGCTGGCTGACATAGGCGGTCATCAGCTCGTAGAGACTGGCATCGATCTGGTCGGACGGCACGATCACCGTCGCCTCGGGATCGCCCCGGGTGAACACATCGCGCTTCAGGATCGGCTGGCGCATCAGGGCCTCGCCCGCCGTACGCATGGCCTCCAGCTTGCGCAGCCGGAACGCCAGAGCCGCCGCCATCTCCTCGGCCGGGATCTCGGCATCGGGCGCCGCTTCCGTGCGCGGCAACAGCAGGCGCGACTTCAGATAGGCCAGCCACGACGCCATCACGAGGTAATCCGCCGCCAGCGCAAAATTCCGCCGCCGCGCCTCATGGACAAAGGCCAGATACTGTTCCGCCAGCCGCGTGATCGACAGGGTCAGCAGGTCGACCTTCTGGTTTCGCGCCAGCGCCAGCAGCACATGCAGCGGCCCCTCATAGCCGTCCAGATCGACGACGAACGCCTCCTCCGGCTCGACCGCCTCGACCGCCGCAAAGTTCAGATTGGGCTGAAAGGTGCGGCTCACCCCTGCGCCTCCCCGACGTCCGGCCCGGCCTGCGCCTCCAGATACGGCGCCATCATCCGGTCGAAGCGCGCACGGCCTTCCATGACATCCAGCGGCTCGGCCAGCTGCACCCGCCGCGCCATCGCCGCCTCGGCACGCTTGCGCCGCTTGCCCTTCAGCGCCTTCGATCCGGCCAGCACGGCCTGCATCTCGGCCATGTCGCCATTGCAGTGCAGGACCACATCGCAACCCGCCTTCAGCGCCCGTTTCGCCCGCTGTTCCAGATCGCCCTTCAGCGCCTTCATCGACAGATCGTCCGAGACGATCAGTCCCTGATAGCCCAGCTCGTCGCGAACCATGTCCAGCACAATGCGCGAGGTCGTGGCGGGCTCTTCGGGGTCCAGCGCCGTGTAAACGACGTGAGCCGTCATCGCGATCGGCATATCCGAAAGCGCCTTGAACGGCATGAAGTCCCAGGCCTCCAGATGGGCCCGGTCGGCATTGACCACCGGCAGGTCGTGGTGGCTGTCGGCCAGCGCCCGCCCGTGCCCGGGAATATGCTTGATCACCGGCAGAACCCCGCCCGCCATCAGCCCCTCGGCCGCCGCCCGGCCCAGCACGGCGACCTGTTCCGGATCGGCCGCATAGGCCCGGTCGCCGATGATGTCGTGCGCCCCCGGTATCGGCACATCCAGCACCGGCAGGCAGTCGACGTCGATCCCCACGGCGCGCAGGTCGTGCGCCATCAGTCGCGCTCCCAGCCTCGCCGTCTCGCGCGCGCCCGCCAGATCGTTGCTGGACTTCAGATAGGCCGCGCCCGGCGGATAGCGGGTCCAGTGCGGCGGGATCATCCGCTGCACCCGCCCGCCTTCCTGATCGATCAGCACCGGCGCCTTGTGCTCGACACAGGCCCTTAGCGACGCCACCAGCTCAGCCAGTTGCGCCGGGTCCTCGACGTTTCGCCGGAACAGGATGAAGCCGAACGGCTGGGCTTCGGCAAAGAAGTCTGCCTCCGCCTGCGTCAACCGGGGGCCGGAACAGCCCAGGATGATGGCCCGCGTCACGTCAGGTCAGCGCACGATACAGTCGCCGCCCGAGGCCTTGATGGCGTCGCACAGCCCCTGGGCCTGCTCGCGGCTCAGGCCCGAGACCATGGTCCGGTACAGGGTCGATCCGCTGGACGAGGTCACCTCCTGCACCCGCTTGACCGCACCCTGGGTGTACTGGCTGTAGCGTCCGACCACCCGGCTGTATTCGCTGTCGGCCAGACCCGGCGTCGAAAAGGCCCCGATCTGCACTGCCGAATTGCCGCCTGCCGCGACCGTCGGGCGTTCGGCAGGCCTTGTCGGAGCGGGTGCGGGAGTTGTCGCTTCCGCTGGCCGCGCATTGGGCTGGATCGCCTCGGGCGGCGGCACATAGGTCGGCGCGGTGACGATCGGCGCGGCCTCGTCATAGACGTCGATTCCCGCCGCCGGATCGATCGGCTGGGCATCCTCGGCCGCCTCGACCTTCAGCTCACCCACAGGCGTGCCGATGGCCGGCGGCGCATCCTCGGACCCACGGGCCCCGGCCCGATAATAGATGACCACCACGACGATCAGCAGCAGCAGAACGGCGGCACTGATGATCAGGGTGACCGGCGGGCCGCCGACGCCACTGCGGCGGGCGTCATACCCACCCCCGCCCCGGCGGAACGGCAGTTCCTCGTCGGTCGGCGGCGTATAGGCACCCCGGTCACGACCGGCGCCCGGATCCTGGCGATAGGGGTCTTCGTGCGACATGGAGGGCCTCAATGCATGTGCGTCCGCGAATCGCGCGGCTGAGCGCCTATCCTAGCGCTCCCGGCGGGCGCATTCGAATCACAGATCGAGCGCCAGATCGAGTGTGAACAGCTTTCTGTGTTCCTCGATCGCATAACGGTCGGTCATTCCGGCGATATAGTCGCAAACCGCCCGCGCCCGGCGGGCCGGATCGCCGCTTGAGGCCCGCTCCGCCCATTCGGGGGGCAGGATGTCCGGCTCGGCCAGGAACAGATGGAACATCTCCGACAGAATGCGCCGCGCCTGGCTGCGTGTGCGGTTGACCCGATAGTGGCGATACATGCGCGTGAACAGGAACCGCCGCAGCGCCCCCAGATCGGCCAGCATGTCCGGCGAAAAGACGACCAGCATCCGCTTCGCCGTCCGCACATCCTCGACCGTTTCGATCCCGTCCGCCTTCAGGCGGCGCCCGGTCTCGGCCAACACGTCCTCGATCATGGCGCCGATCATGCGCCGCACGGCTTCCAGCCGGATCATCCGGGCATCCAGATCAGGCCAGTCGTCGCGGGTGCCCTTCAGGATCGGCCCGATTAGCGGCACCTCCATCAGGTCCTCCAGAGTGAACAGGCCCGCCTGCACGCCGTCGTCCACATCGTGATTGTTGTAGGCAATGTCGTCGGCGATGGCCGCGACCTGCGCCTCCAGCGAGGCGAAACTGTCCAGCCTCAGGTCCCAGTCCTTCGAGAACTCCGCGACCGGCTTCCACGAGGGGCGATCCAGCATGCCGTCGACCGGGCCGTTGTGCTTGATGACCGCTTCCAGCGTCTCCCAGCTCAGGTTCAGCCCCAGAAAATCCGGATAGCGCTCCTCCAGCCGGGTGATCACGCGAAACGTCTGGACGTTGTGATCGAACCCGCCCCACGGCTCCATACAGGCCTGCAGTTCGTCCTCGCCCGCATGGCCGAACGGCGGATGGCCCAGGTCATGGGCCAGCGCCACGGCCTCGGCCAGATCGGTATCCAGCCGCAGCGCATGGGCCAGCGACCGGGCGATCTGGGCCACTTCCAGACTGTGGGTCAGGCGGGTGCGATAGTGGTCGCCCTCATGCGCCACAAACACCTGCGTCTTTTCCTTCAGCCGGCGAAAGGCCGTCGAATGGATGATGCGGTCGCGGTCGCGGGCAAAGGCCGTGCGCGTCCGGCTGGCGGGCTCGGACACACGCCGTCCCAGCGTGTTTGCGGCATCCAGGGCATAGGGGGCGAGGCGACGATCGGTCAGCGGAGTTGATCCCGATGGGGTGACAGGCATTGCGGTAGCCCGTGGCGGCCTCATATAGGGCGGTATGACCGAACGATCCACAGACTTCCGGGTCGAGACCACCGGCGACGCCGGCGCCCGCGCTGCGGCCCATGGTCTGACGCTGTCCGCGTCTGCTGCGGCCCGTCTGCGCCACCTGTCCGAGGCAAGGGGCACCCCGCTGATGCTGCGGGTCGCGGTCGATGGCGGCGGGTGTTCGGGCTTTCAGTACCGGTTCGATCTGGTCGGGTCCGCCGATGATGAAGACATCCGCATCCGCAACGACGACCACACCGCCCTTGTCGATCCCGTCTCCCTGCCCTTCCTCAGCGGCTCGGTGATCGATTTCGTCGACGACCTCGCCGGCGCCCAGTTCGTCATCCGCAACCCCAACGCCGCCTCAAGCTGCGGCTGCGGCGTCAGCTTTTCCATTTAAGCCTCTGATCCTCCCCCGGTAACCGGGGGAGGATCCACCCCTTGCATTTAGGGGATTTCCTAATTAGGCATATCCCATGAACACCCTGTTCAAGGCCCTGTCGCATCCCGTGCGGCGCCGGATCATCGAAATGCTCAGGAAAGGTCCCATGGCGTCGGGCGACATCGCGGCGGCCTTTGACATGACCTGGCCGACCGTCACCGGTCACCTGAACGCCCTCAAGGAGGCCGGCCTGGTCAGCCCCGAGCGCGACGGCACCACCATCCGCTATCGCCTCGACATTTCCGCTGTGGAGGAGGCGCTGGCCTTCCTCCTGTCGATCACCGGGGCCCGCAGCCCGTCTGATGGAGACAAGGACCGTGACTGATACCCGCCCATCCGCCCCCGCCTCGGCCATCGACGTGGCCACTCTCGGCATTTCGGCCATCCTGCTGGGCCTCGGGCTATGGATCTTCTTCGCCGGCCCCACCGGTCTGATGCCCATTCATTTCAACGTCTATGGCGACGCTGACGATTGGGCCGGGCGCGAGACCGTCGGCGCATTGATCCTGGCGCTCGGCTTCGCCACCCTCGTCCTCAGTGGCGGCCTCGGACATTTTGCCCGCAAGGCTGGCGATGCGGCCCGCAGCCGCGCCCTTCGCTTTGCCCAGCTGGTGACGCTCATCTCTCTTACCGGCGCCACCCTGTTCGCCGCCGCCCTCAGCCTGTCGGGCGCCACCTCGATCGGCACCCTCGCGCCCATGCTGGCCATCAGCGTCCTGATGATGGCGACCGGAGCCTTCCTCGGCCGCGTCGGTCCCAACCCCATCGTCGGTGTGCGCACCCCCTGGGCCTTCAAGAGCAAGCTGGCGTGGGAACGGTCCAACCGCCTCGCCGGACGCCTGTTGTTCCTGATCGGCCTGTTCGGTCTGGTCAGCGCCCCCTTCATGCCCCAGCCGTTCGGCGTCATCGCGGTGGTCGTCGCCGTGCTGGTCGCCGTTGTCCTCGCGGCAGTCGAAAGCTGGCGCGTCTGGCGCAACGACCCCGACCGCCAACCCTTCTGATCCTGTTCCTTCAAGACGGAGACACCCCCATGCTGTCCGCCCTGATCGCCGCCGCCGCCCTGACCCTGACCGCCCAAGATCCCGGCACAGCCGTGACCCTGCAAACCGAGGTCGGCCCCCTGCACGGCACCTGGCTGGCCCCGGCCGAGGCGCCCCGCGCGGTCGGCGTCATCATCGCCGGTTCGGGGCCGACCGACCGCGACGGCAACAGCACCCAGGGCATCCGCGCCTCCACCTACCGCCTGCTGGCGGGCGGTCTGGCCGATCAGGGCATCGCCACCGTCCGCTACGACAAGCGCGGCGTCGGTGAGAGCCTGTTCACCGGCATGGCCGAACAGGATCTGCGTTTCTCCCACCTCGTCGATGACGCCATCGGTTGGGCCGAGCAGGCTGCAGAACAGGCCGGCCTGCCCTGCGCCTGGCTGATCGGCCATAGCGAGGGGGCGCTGGTCGCCCTGGCCGCCACCGAACGCGACACCTCGGCCATCTGCGGTCTGGTGCTGGTGGCCGGAGCAGGTCGCCCGGCCCGGATCGTTCTGGAGGAACAGCTGGGCCCGCAGCTGCCCGAACCGATGCGGACCCAGGCCTTCACCGCGCTGGCCGAGCTCGAGGCCGGGCGCGAGGTCGAATCTGTCCCGGGCATCGAGGCCCTGTTCCGGCCTTCGGTCCAGCCCTATCTGATCTCGTGGCTGGCGCTCGATCCCCGCGAACTGGTCACCGCGTATGACGGCCCGGTCCTGGTCGCCCAGGGCACGACCGACATCCAGGTCACCACCGTCGACTCCGATGCCATGAAGGCGGCGCAGCCCGACGCCACCCTCGTCGTCTGGGAGGGCGTCAATCACGTGCTCAAGGTCGCCCCCGCCGAGCGCGCCGCCAACATCCGCGCCTATGCCGACCCGGACCTGCCACTGGCCGCCCCCGTCGTACCCGACATCGCCGGCTTCATCCTCGCGCCGCGCTAGCCTGCCGCCAGCGTCTCCTGGAAGCGCACCGGGCGACCGTGGGCGCTGCCCTGCAGTTCGCCGTCGCGCATCACCACCCGGCCGCGCACGATCGTCGCCATCGGCAGGCCCTGCACCTCCATGCCGTCGAACGGGGTCCAGCCCGACCGCGTGGCCATGTCGGCGTGCTTCAGCACGGTCTTCGCCTTCAGATCGACCAGCGTCAGATCGGCGTCATAGCCCTCGGCCATCCGCCCCTTGCCGGCGATGTTGAAGATGCGCTGGGCCCCGGCCGAGGTCAGGTCGATGAACCGCTCCAGCGTCATCCGCCCCTTCGCCACATGATCCAGCATGACCGGCACCAGCGTCTGCACGCCCGGCATGCCCGAGGGTGACGCCGGATAGGGCCGCGCCTTTTCCTCCAGCGTGTGCGGTGCGTGGTCCGAGCCCAGCACATCCACCACCCCTTGGGCGATGCCGCGCCACAGGCCCTCTATATGCGGCCGGTTGCGGATCGGCGGGTTCATCTGGGCCAGCGCCTTGAGCCGCTCGTAAGCCTCGTCGCCGTCCAGAGTCAGATGCTGGGGCGTGACCTCGACGGTGGCCACATCCTTCGCCCCCGCCAGGAATTCGATCTCCTCGGCGGTCGTCACGTGCAGCACATGGATACGCGCCCCGCATTCCCGCGCCAGCCCGACCAGACGCCGGGTGCTGCGGATCGCGCTTTCGACGTCACGCACCTCCGGGTGGCTGGTCCAGTCACCGGTCCGGGCCAGACTGCGCCGCTCGGCCAGCCGGTATTCGTCCTCGGAGTGGAAGGTCGCCCGCCGGTTCACCCGCTTCAGAATATCGCGCACCCCGTCGTCATCGGCGACCAGCAGGGTCCCGGTCGACGCCCCCATGAACACCTTGACCCCGCAGCAGCCCGGCAGCCGCTCCAGCTCGTCCAGATAGGCCGCGTTCTCGTGGGTGCCGCCGATGTAGAAGGCGTGGTCCGTCCACATCCGGTCCCGGGCCCGCGCCAGCTTGTCGGCCATGGCGTCGGCATCCGTAGTGGTCGGCTCGGTGTTCGGCATTTCGAAGACGGCGGTGACCCCGCCCAGCGCCGCCGCGCGGCTGCCGGTCTCCAGGTCTTCCTTCCACTCCAGCCCCGGCTCGCGGAAATGCACCTGGGTATCGATCACCCCCGGCAGCACCGTCAGGCCGGTGGCATCCACCTCCTCCCCGGCCGAGGCCTGCGACAGGTCGCCGATAAAGGCAATCCGGCCGTCGCGCACGCCCACATCGGCCGGTCCCCGTCCGGCGTGGTTGGCGACCTCGCCGCCCCGCACGATCAGGTCATAGCTGTTGCCCATGGCGATACTCCTGCCGGTCAGATCAGGCGGCGTCGGTCGTCAGGCGCCGCATGCAGGCTTTCAACACCCTCTCGGCCGGAAGGTCCATCATATGCTGAAGGGCCTGGTCGAAACGGGGGTCCATAACCCGGAATTCCTCAAAGCTGCGCGGCCCCCGCAGGGTCTGACCGCCCCAGGGCCCGCGTAACGACTCGTCCGACGGGCCGAACAGCGCCGTCACCGGCACACCCGCCGCCACCGCCAGCTGGGTCCACAGCGAATCCCCGCCCAGATAAAAGTCCGCGCGCTGCAAGGCCGCCAATGTCGCCAGCGGCGACAGCTTGCCCTGCGCCTCGATCACCCGCTCGCGTCGCACCACCAGCCGGATGGTGTGCGCCGCATCCCGGTCGTCCGGTCCGCCGACGATCAGCAGTCGCCCGCCCGCCAGCGGTCCCCCTTCGCCCAGCAGGGCCTGCGCCACCTTGGCATAGCGTTCCGCCGGCCACAGCCGCCCGATCCAGTCCGCCCCCGGTCCGATGGCCAGCAGCGGCCCGTCGCCCGGCCCCAGCAACGCCTTCGCGGCCTCCACGTCCTCGGCCGTCGGATGCAAGCGCGGCGCCGGCACCTCGTCCAGCTGCAGCACCCGCGCCGCCGCCTCGACCGCATGCAACCCATCGGGCATCTCGCCCCGCACCGCCCGCTTCTGCCGTCTCAGCACGCCCGACAGCTTGGTGCCGCGCATATCGACGACCAGACCCCAGTGCGTTCCCCGCACCTGGTTCCACAGGCCCGTCAGCTCGGCCAGCCCCTCGCCCTTCAGGACCAGCGTCCGGTCCAGCCTGGGCACTCCAGCAAACAGCGGCGCACTGGCGGGCGATCCCACGACGGTGAAGCGCGCCTGCGGCAGGGCTTCCGCCAGATGATCCAGCACGCCCGAGCCCATCACCGCCATCTCCGGGTCGGTTTCAGCGATGTAGAGGACGGGAAAGGCCGGGGGCATAAGCCTACCGTATACGGATTCTCGCAGGCAGGCAGCGGCATCGCCCCCTCGCCAAGCCGCCTTGACCGCCCTATCTGTGGAGCATGTCCGCCCGCATCGCCTCCCTCCCTGATCGCGCCCTCGTCCGGGTCAGCGGCCCGGATGCAAAGACCTTCCTCAACGGCCTGCTGACGCAGGAGATTCTGAGCCTCAAGCCGGGCGAGCTGCGCTTCGGCGCCCTGCTGTCCCCACCCGGTCGCCTGCTGTTCGACCTGTTCCTTCTGGGCCAGGACGACGGCGTGCTGATCGATGTCGCCGCTGACCGCCGGGACGCCCTGATCCAGCGGCTTTCGCTTTATCGCCTGCGCGCCGACGTCACGATCCAGCCGGACGACGGCACCGTCCAGGTCCTTTGGCCCGCAACTCCGGACACGCCCGGCACCTCGGACGCTCGCCTCGCGGATCTCGGCCACCGCCACTATGGCGCGCCCCTGCCCACCTCGGCCGAGGCCGCCGACTGGCACGACCATCGCCTGTCGCTGGGCATCCCCGACCCCGCCCGCGACGGCGGTCAGGACACCACCTATCCGATCGAGGCCGACTTCGATCTGCTCAACGGCATCGACTTTTCCAAGGGCTGTTTCATCGGTCAGGAGACGACCTCGCGCATGAAGCGGCGCGGCGCCATCCGCAACCGCATGCTGCCCCTCGACATTGACGGCCCCCTGCCCCCCTTCGGCTCCGAGGTCCTGAACGGAGACCGACGCGCGGGCCAGACCCTGTCCGGTCAGGGCAGCCGCCTCATGGCCCTGCTGCGTCTCGACCGGTTGGACGGCAACCTGACGGTCGAGGGGACGCCGGCAACGGTCCGACGGCCAGACTGGTTGGACCTCTAAAAAAAAGAAAACGCGCCCGAAGCGAACTCCGGGCGCGTCTCCCTATCGATCGTGAAACGTTTACTCGGCGGGCGTCTCGACGGCGGCGTCGACGTCCTCGGCCGCTTCGTTGGTGGCAGCGGCGGTGTTGTCGGCCACGGCGTCAGCATTCTCGGCGGTGTCTTCGGCGGCCGAGGCGACGGTGTCGCCGGCGGCGTCCGCGGTTTCAGCGGCATTGTCACCGGTCTCCTGCGAGCAGGCGGCAAGGGCCAGAGCGGCAGCAGCAGCGGCGAACAGGGCGATACGCATGGTTATATCCTCTGATTGTGGGAGCTATTGTTGTTTCGTTTCGGCAAGGACTTGTCCACCCCCTGACCTCCGTCGGCAGCCCTCTCGAGATCACGCCAGAGGGGCGAGCCGTCAGTCAGACGCCCGCTTCAGCTCCATCCGGAGCACCATCCGGCGCGCATCGCCTGTGTCCCAGCCGACCTCGCGGATCCGCAGGGCCGCTTCCAGCCACCGCACCCGCGTTTCCGGATCCTCGGTCAGGCGCGCCACCCGCACCATGGGGTCGGCCATCGACACATGACCCTGCCCGCGAAACTGCAGGATCGACAGCAGCGCCGCCTCATAGGTCTGGATCGCCTCATCGATCAGCCCCTCACGCTCATAGACCTCCGCCAGCCATAGCTGCGAGGCGATCAGGGCATCGGGATCGCTCTGGCCCAGTTCCCCGACCACACCGGGCGGATGCATGACGGCCTTGCTGTCCTGCGCGCGCGCCTCTCCCGCAAATGCAGCGGCAAGGCCGAGGGCAATCAGCGCGATCAGGAAGGGCATGCGGGTCACCTTCACCCCTTGCCAGACCGCGCGCCGCCCGGCGTCTGACGGGACATGACTCTTGCGTCCGGAGGCCAGCCCGGCGACCTTGCGGCCATGACCGACTCGCCCGTGCCCGACACGACCGGCCGCTGTGGCTGGTGCGGCACCGATCCCCTCTATGTCGCCTATCACGACCAGGAATGGGGCGTGCCTGAACGCGACCCGCGCGCCCTCTGGGAAAAGCTGGTGCTGGACGGCTTCCAGGCGGGCCTGTCGTGGATCACCATCCTGAAAAAGCGCGAGGCCTTCCGCGCTGCCTTTGACGATTTCGATCCGGAAAAGGTCGCCCGCTATGGCGAGGCCGACCGCCAGCGCCTGCTGAACGACGCGGGAATCGTCCGCTCGGGGGCCAAGATCGACGCCACCATTTCGGGCGCTCGCCTCTGGCTGGACTTGCAGGATCAGGGTCGCGACATGTCGGACTGGCTCTGGTCTTTCGTGGGGGGTCAGCCCATCCAGAACGACTGGCCCTCTATGGCCCAGGTCCCGGCCCAGACACCGCAGTCCGTCGCCATGGCCAAGGCGCTGAAGGCCGAGGGCTTCAAATTCTGCGGCCCGGTCATCGTCTATGCCTTTATGCAGGCGACCGGCATGGTCAATGACCACGTCACGACCTGCCATCGGCATGCCCCCCTCTCAGGCGGTCAGGGCTGATGCTGCGACCTGATCTGACGCTGGAACAGGAATGGGCCGCCCACGGCCTCGTTTGCGGCGTGGACGAGGCCGGGCGTGGCCCCTGGGCGGGGCCCGTCAGCGCGGCCGCCGTGATCCTTGATCCCGACTGCCTGCCCGAGGGCCTGAACGACTCCAAGGCGCTGTCAGAGGCCGCGCGCGAGGCGGCCGAGGCCGGCATCAAGGCGCGCGCCCTGTGCTGGTCCGTGGCCTTTGCGACGGTCGAGGAGATTGATCGCCTTAACATCCTGCGCGCCACCGAACTGGCCATGCGGCGCGCGGTTCAGGGTCTGGCGCAACGCGCCGCGCTGGCCCTGATCGACGGCAATCATGCGCTGGATGTGGGGTGCCGTTCGGTCGCCGTCATCAAGGGTGATGCGCGCTCCGCCTCCATCGCCGCCGCCTCCATCCTCGCCAAGACCGCGCGCGACCGGCTGATGCATGAGCTTGAAGCCGAACACCCCGGCTATGGGTTTGCCCGGCACAAGGGCTATGGCGTGCCGCTGCACCGGCAGGCGCTCGACCGCCTCGGCCCTTGCGCCCAGCACCGCCGCTCGTTCGCGCCGATCCGGGCGCTCGTGGACTACGATCAGAGAGTAGCGGCCGACTGACGCTTTGCTACGAAAGAAAGCGAACCGGAGCGGGTATCAGCTTGCAAAACCTGAACCCTCAAAGTTGACGGCGTCAGAGGTCTCCGCCGTCTCAACGTCAAGTCTGTGAAGCTCGGGCCGCACCCAGTCAGCCCGTTGATCGGCCGCAACATTTGAAGCAAGCGGGTGGTCTTCGGTCATGATGGGATCCAGGAGAAGGAGGTAAAAAACTATTGAATTTCCACCTAACCTGCGATCACGCCGACGGCAACTGGATTTTAAAGCGCCATGGCTCCGCCCATCAGGGCTCCCATCAGCGCCGCCAGCAAACCTCCGCCGACCAGGATCATCCAGTGCGGAATCTCTTCGCTCTCGGCCTCTGCAGGACCGGCGACGTTGGCTGCCGTGAACCGGTCGCGGCGCGGCTCGGGCGCGCGCCAGGCGACGGTCTGGAAGGCGTCGATGGCCCGGTCCGACCGGACCAGACCCCGGCCCGCAAATCTGGCCTCGCTGCCCATTTCGTCCGCCTCAATGTCATGGATCGTCTGCATGACGACCAAACGGCATCAAACCCCGACGGTTCCCGCAGATCAAGCTGCGTGCGGCAGGGCCACCGGCTCCGGCGTCACCACATATAGGTACTCGACATTCCGCAAACGCCCGATCTGACCGACCTTCTCGCCCTTCGGGTTATGGATGCCGATGCGGGCTCCGACATAGCGGGGATGGGCGATTTCGATCACCTGCACATGCCCCCGCGCCGACAGCATGCCGGTCAGCGCCTCCCGGTCCAGATAGCCCTCGTCATTGAACGACACGACCAGATTGGGAGCACGCAACCCCTCGATCACCGCCGCCAGCGCAGGGCCAATCCCGGGCCGGCTGTTGAAGGCGCTTTTCCGCGTCTTCACATCGATCCGCTTGTTGGCCACGCCATAGGTCTCGGGCTTGTCCCACAGCACCAGACTTTCCCAGCAGTGATAATTTCCTAGATAGGAATGCTGGTTATAGGGCGGGTCCAGATAGACCAGATCGGCCTCGATCTCCGGCGCGATCGTGACCGCATCGGCCTGCGTCGCCCGACATGGCGCCCCCACCGACGGCAGCACATCCGGCATCCGCAGTTCCAATGGCTTCAAGGCACGCGGGGCCCACTGCTTCATATAGGCCATCTGCACCCCCGCCGTGGAGTCGACCCGGTCGGCCGCCTCCATCAGGCTGACCAGCACGATGGCCTTCAGGTCCGGCTCCAGATCCAGCGCCTCGATCCGTTCGCGCATGGCGTCGATCCGCGCGCCGTTGTCGGGGTGGAAATAGCGCGCGTCCTCGCAAAAGGCCCGGGTGAACCAGCCGGCCTCGGGCTTGAGCTGGCGCAGCTCGGCCAGCACCGCCAAGGCCCTATCGAGCCACCGCTCCCGGTCCGCCTGCACATAGGCCGTGGCCAGGGTGTGGGCATAGGCATTGTGGTCATTTGACCAGACGCGGTAGCCCGCCCGCTTCAGCGCATGCCCAACCCTGGCCGAGCCGCTGAACAGATCACACACGGTCGTCCCCGGCCCCGCCAGCGCGCCAATCGCCGAGGTCACCTGCCCCAGCAAAGCCCGCTTCGAGCCGATATATTTGATCATGCACTCATCTCCTCCCCCGCCCGCGGGG
>NZ_DDOD01000016.1:64881-79314 GCF_002341485.1 Brevundimonas sp. UBA2503
TTCGCGGTCCCCCTCCCCCGTTTCGCTACGCTCAGCAGGGGAGGATCACTTCCGCCGTTTCATCTTCGCCGGAGCATGCGCCAGCCGCAACAGATTCGCAGCCCCCGGCGCGCCGAACGGCGTCCCGGCCAGGATCAGGATCCTCTGCCCCGGCTGGGCCAGACCATAGTCCATGGCCCCGTTGACCGCATCGTCGGTGACCTGTTCCAGCGAGTCCGGCTGGCGGCCCAGACGCGGCTCCAGCCCCCAGACCAACGCCAGCCGCCGCGCCGTGTCCGGGTTGGGCGTCAGGGCCAGCACCGTGTGCAGGGGCCGCTCGCGCGCCATCCGCCGGGCCGTGCCGCCCAGGGTGGTGAACACGACGATACAGGCGGTCGACTGGGCCTCACCGGCTTTGCGCGCCGCGGCCACCAGGGCATCGGCGTCGATGTCGTCCATGCCGGCGTGTTCGGCATCCATCAGGCTGGGCCAGACCGGATCGCGTTCGACCCGCTCCATGATGCGGTTCATCATGGTCACCGCCTCGACCGGATAGTCGCCCGAGGCCGTCTCGGCCGACAACATCAGGGCATCAGCCCCCTCATAGACGGCATTGGCGACATCGGTGGCCTCGGCCCGGGTCGGTGCGGGGGCACTGGTCATCGACTCCAGCATCTGGGTCGCCACGATCACTGGCACCCCGCGATGGCGAGCCGCGCGAATGATGGCCTTTTGCGCCACCGGCACCTCTTCGGGCTCCAGCTCGACGCCCAGATCGCCGCGCGCCACCATCACCCCGTCGGAATAGTCGAGGATGGCCTCCAACTCGTTCAGCGCCTGCGGCTTTTCGATCTTTGCCAGACAGGCCGCCTTGCCGTTCACCAGCCGCTTCAGTTCGGCCATATCCTCGGCCTTCTGCACAAAGCTGAGCGCCACCCAGTCCACGCCGATCCGCAGGGCAAAGGCCAGATCCTCGCGGTCCTTGGGCGTCAGGGCCGACACCGGGATGACGGCTTCCGGCACCGCCACCCCCTTGCGGTCCGACAGCTTCGAGCCGCTTTCGACCGTCACATCGGCCCAGTCGTCCGATCGCTTGCCGACGCGCAGCCGCACCCGGCCGTCGTCCAGCAACAGCAGCATGCCTTCGCGCAACGCCCTGAAGATTTCCGGATGCGGCATCTGCACCCGCTTTTCGTCGCCCGGCTCGGGGTCGAGGTCGAAGCGCATCTTGTGGCCAGGTTTGATGTCGATCTCGACGTCCCGGAACCGGCCCAGCCGCAGCTTGGGCCCCTGCAGGTCGGCCAGCACGCCCAGCGGCCGCTTCAACGCCATCTCGGCCCCACGCACCGCCTTCAGCGCCGCCGCATGGTCGTCGTGCGAGCCGTGGCTGAAGTTCAGGCGGAATACGTCTACCCCGGCCTGGGCCAGGGTCTTGACCATGCCGGGCGACCGGCTGGCCGGTCCCAGGGTCGCGACGATCCGGGCGTGTCGGGCTCTCTTCATCGAATATCCATGCGAACGGAGGGGATTTCCCCCTTGTGCCCACGAAACCGCGTCGGGTTAAGGGCGGTTCTTGGCGCGAAACACGAAGTTACGCCCCCCAGTCGCGCCCCGACCCGTTTCGCGCTACCTCAGGCGCAGCAAAGGAGACGACCATGGCAGGCCTCAAGGACAAGCGCGGCTTCATCGACAAGGACCGGCTGGACCTGTCCGAGCGTCAGGCCGTCGAACACTGGATGAAGCGCTGGGGCGTCACCCGCGACCAGCTGACCGCCGCCCACCGCAAGGCCGGCCGCAACGTCAAGGACATCGCCGCCGAGCTTGGCAAGAAGCGCTGAGCCATGGTGCGAGCGGCGGGGGTCGAACCCGCATGACCGAAGTCGAGGGATTTTAAGTCCCTTGCGTCTACCAGTTTCGCCACGCTCGCCAGAGGGCCTATTGCGCTGCCCGTAACGCTCTAAAGTCGATATCCGAGTTGGCCAGCAGCCACAGGAAGGCGGCCCAGGCAGCGACATTCTGGTCCAGCGCCTCGGGATCGATCCGGTCCAGCACATCGTCGGCCGTATGGTGCCAGTCGAAATAGTCCATGCCTTGCTGGTTCAGGCGAAAGGCGGGCACACCGGCCTGCACCAGCGGCGTGGTGTCGGGCCCGCCCCCGGTCGCAGGCGCTCCATCGAACAGGATGCCCAGCGGGGTCAGCACCCGCATCGCCGCGCGGCGCAGCGCGCTGTCACCCGCGCCCGCCGGCAGGGCCAAGCTGTAGATCCGGCCCGCGCCGAAATCGCTTTCGCTGGCGGCGACATGCATATCCAGGTCATCGGCCCGGCGGTCGGCATAGAAGCGCGCGCCGGCCAGACCCTGCGAGGGCGGCGGCTGGCTGACCTCCTCCGATCCCCACCAGACCACGCGGATGGTGCGGCGCGGCTGCACTGGCAGGTCCTCGATCAGTTTCAGCGCTGCCGTGGTGATGGCGATGCCCGCCCCGTCGTCGATCGCGCCTGTGCCCAGGTCCCAGCTGTCCAGATGCCCGCCGATGACGATCACCTGATCGGGAAACTCCCATCCGACGACCTCGGCCACGACATTCTGCGAATGGCTATCGGCGACAAAGCCCGCGCCCGACACCAGCCGCATGCGGATCGGCTCATCGCTCAGGCGTTGCGCGCGGCGCAGCTGGTCGGCGTCCGGCGGGCTTATGGCAAAGGCCGGGATCTGGCCCTCGCCGACCCGGGTCGCCCCCGTATGGGCAAAGCGGTGGTCATGGGTGCCCAGCGAGCGCAGCACATAGCCGACCGCCCCCCGGCTGGCCGCCTCGAACGGCCCCTGCCCCCGGATGGGCGAACTGGTGCCATAGCCCCGGCCGTCCTGGGCCGGCACCGTATCTTGCAGCACCACCACGATCTTGTCGGTCAGCGAGCCCTCGGGCTGGTCCAGCAGCTCCTGATAGGTCTCGAAGATCACCGCCTCGGCTTCAATCCCGCCCGGCGGGGTCGAAATCGTCCCACCGAGCGCGGTCGCGACCAGCGGCTGGGGAAAGGGGGTCAGGATCTCGACCCGCGTCTCGCCCCGTTCCCACAGCTTCAGCGGAAAGGATTCGATCTCGACATTGGCAAAGCCCATGCCGGTCATCAGCTCGGCGCCCCATTGCGCCGATGCCTGTTCCGAGGCCGAGCCCGCCGGACGCGGTCCGAACCGTGTGGTCAGTTCCTCGACGATCTCCCAGGCGCCGCTGCCCTCAAGCGCGCGATCCCGCAGCTGTTCGGCTATGCGGATGTCCTCGGCGCTCTGGGCCTGGGTGGACGAGGCCGCGCCCAGGGCGATCAAACCCAGCGCCCCCGCCAAAGCTGTTGCTGCAAGCCGCATCGTCATCTCCCCCGAATACCGGAGCCGCAGTCCTAGCGGCTCAGGGGCGGGGCGCAAAGCCTGATCGGCTAAGCGCTATTCGACGTCCTGGAAATAGGGCTCGACCGGTCCCTGCAGCTTGACGGTCAGGGCCTTGCCACGCCGGTCGACGCGATTGCCGACGGCCAGCCGCACCCAGCCTTCCGACACGCAGTATTCCTCGACATTGGTCTTTTCCTCGCCCTTGAAGCGAATGCCGACGCCCCGCGCCAGCACGGTCTCATCGTGGAATTTGCTGTCGGGATCGACGCACAGACGATCGGGCGGGGTATCGGACATGACGGGTCCTCGGGCGGAAGAGAAACGAAGATCGCCCTCTTAGAGCCTCAGCCGGTCAAGGCAAGGGGACGCCTATTGCACCGTCTGACGGGCTGGGCCCCTTGCCGGGGCATCAGCGGTGGCCGGTGCGCGCTGGGCGGGAGTCTCCGCTGCGGGCGGCGGGGCCTGACGCGTCGGCGGGGTCGAACGGGCGGGCTGACGGGCAGGCTGTGCGCGCGTCGTGGCCGGGGGCGTGGCCGGGGTCGCGGCGGGCGTGGCCGCAGGCGTCGTCGCGGGCGTCGGCGCATCCCGCGTCGCGGCGGCCGCCCGCGCTTCCAGATCCGGACGGGTGTTCATCCCGGCCAGCTTCTCGGTCAGCTCGCGCGCCTCGGCGGGCGGCATCTGCGCCATGATGGCTGCGAGAGCCCGGGGCCGCATGGCCGCTGCCACCGGCAGGCGGACCTCATCGTCCAGCGTCGTGAACACCGCTGCGGCATCGCGCGGACGCATGGCCGAATAGACCTGCACCAGCCGGTCGACCTCGGCCTGTTCCTTCTCGTCCAGCTGGCCCAGCATGCCCTCGACCTCGCCCTTGACGGCATTCAGCTCGGCGATACGGGCGTCGATCTTCTGCTCGGCCGCGATCAGCAGCGGCAGCATGGTCGCCATCTCTTCCTCGCGGGCGTCCAGCTCGACGCGACGGCCCGACAGCGACTGGATGACGCGAAGCTCAGCCGGTGAAATCCCGGCCTGATCCGCCAGCTGTTCATCGGTCAGGGTGCAGACCCCGGTCACCGGCGGGGTGGGGTTCTGCGTTCCCTCGGCGGGCACGGCTTCCTCGGCCCAGGCCACCGCCCCCTGGAACATGCCCGGCATGGTGCCTGCTGCACGCACGGCAATCACCCCGCCGATGGCGATGGCAACGAGGGGCAGAAGGCGGGGCAGCTTGGACATCAGGGTCTTTCAGAGAGCGCGAAAGGAGGGGGTCAGGCAGCAAACAGGTCTTCATCCAGACTGCGCCGCGCGCGGTTCAGGCTTTGTTTCGCAGCGTGGTTAGCGGCCAGCGCCTGCAGCACGGGGGCAAAGCGTTCCGCCGCCTCTCCTGGCACATCCGGGGCGACGGCCAGGCTCTCCAGCTTGCCGTAAAGGTCGGTCGCGGGATCGGCGCCCGGCGCCATCTTCAGCCTCGGCTCGGGCGCAGGCGCCGCAGCAACCGCCGCCCGGACCTCGCGCCCCTCGCGCGCCAGCAGACCTTCCAGTTCCTGCTTCAGGGCCCGAGCCTTGACGATACGGTCGTGCAGCAGATCGGTTTCCTGACCGGCTTCGCGCAGGGTCTTCAGCGCTGACTCAGCCCGCCCGGCCGCGCTGTTCAGCTCCGCAATCGCCCCGGCGAACGCCGCCTGACCCTCGCGGACCGCCTTCAGACGACGATCCAGTCGCACGCCATAGGCGATGGCGCTGACCAGCAGCAGCATCAGTATGGCATCCAGAACCGTTCCGATCATGACAGATCCCTGTGTTTGGTCAGCCGCTCGGCGATCTCCGCCCGCACCGGCGCCTCGACGCGCACGGCGATATTCTGTCCCTTGCGGCCCATCCGCCCCGTCGTCAGCGGGATGGTGCCGCTGCGGATCGAGATTTCGGAATTGGGCGTCGCATTCAGCATCAGGGTGTCGCCAACCTTGAGGTTCAGCACCCGCGACAGGGGCACCTGCTGCTCGTCCAGAACAGCCCGCACCTCGGTGCCCGTGGTCCACAGCTCGGTCGCAAGGTGGCCTTCCCAGATGTTGTCGCGGCCGAACTTCTCGCCCATGAACTGCTGCAGCAGCATCTTGCGGATCGGCTCCAGCGTGCCGTACGGCAGCAACAGCTCGATGCGCCCGCCGCGGTCCTCCATATCGATGCGCAGCTTGACCAGAATGGCCGCATTGGCCGGTCGGGCGATGGCCGCAAAGCGCGGATTGGTCTCCAGACGGTCGAGGTTGAAATGCACCGGCGTCAGCGGCTCGAATGCCGCCTTGGCATCGTTCAGCACCACCTCGACCATGCGCTGCACCAGCACCCGCTCGATGGTCGTATAGGGCCGCCCTTCGATCCTGAGCGCCGCCGTGCCGCGCCGCCCGCCCAGCAGCACATCGACGATCGAATAGATCAGGTTCGAATCGACCGTCAGCAGGCCATAGTTGTCCAGCTCCTCGGCCCGAAACACGGCCAGGATCGCCGGCAGCGGGATCGAGTTCAGATAGTCGCCGAACCGGATCGACGAGATGTTGTCGAGGCTGACTTCGACGTTGTCGCTGGTGAAGTTGCGCAGCGAGGTCGTCATCAACCGCACCAGGCGGTCAAAGACGATCTCGAGCATCGGCAGGCGCTCATAGCTGACCAGCGCCGAGTTGATGATCGCCCGGATGCCCGAGCGCTCCTCGTCGTCGCCGCTCATGTCAAAGCCGAGCAGGCTGTCGATCTCTTCCTGATTCAGGACCCGTTCGGGCATCAGGCCGGCACGACCGTCACCGGATTCGGTGCCGCCGAACGGATCGTCCTCGGTATCGGCGAGCGCGGCCTCGGCCATCCTAGTTCACCAGCATTTCTTCGATCAGCACGGCTTCCGCCTTCCCGGGCGCCAGGATCAGATTGACCCGACGCAGGATTTCCGCGCGCAGCTGGAAATTGCCGGCCGAGCCGTTCAGATCCTCGGTGCGCAGTTCGCGCAGGAACCCCTGGAACATGTCCTGCAGGCGCGGCATCTCGGCCATCAGCTGATCGGCCAGGTGGGCATCCTCCAGCTCCAGCGTCAGCCGCAGCTTCAGATAGGCGGGCCGACCGTCGGCGGTCTGAATGTTCACCACCATGTCCGGCAGGGTGTAGAAGGTCACCCCATCAGGCCCTTCGGTGATCTTGCCCAGCGCCGGGTCCAGCTCTTCGCCCCCCTTGCCGCCGTGGCCGCCGCCCTTGTCGGCCTTCTTCGTGTCGCCGTGGCCGTCGTCCTTGGGCGCCTCGTGTCCCTCGGCGCCATCGGCTGCCGCAGGTTTGGGCGACAGCATGAAGAAGGCGCCCGCGCCCCCGCCCCCCAGCACCAGCAGAGCGACGGGAATGATGATGAAAAGCAGCGGCAATTTCTTCTTGGCGGGCGCTGCGCCCTCGCCGTCGCCACCTTCGCCGGCGCCTTCGGCCACGGCGACGTCCGTCCCCTCGGCCTGTTTCTTCTTGCCAAATTTCAGCATGCGCTATGGCCCCACTCTGACCGGCCTAAAGAAGCGGGTTTTGGTTAACGGGGCGTTTAGAACCGGCATTTCCTGCCGGGTGCCCGACGCGTTCAATTCGTTATCATATTGATTTTAATGCGTTAACTATATTGGCACAGCCCTTGCGACACCCCGGTCGAAGGAGTTCCGCCTTGGAAAACGTCGCCTACATCGGATTGTCTCGCCAGATGACGCTGCGCCGCGAGCTCGACATCGTGGCCAACAACATCGCCAATGCGAACACCACCGGCTTCAAGGTCGAGCAGCTGATGGTCGGCACCGAGGTCGGCCAGGGGGCCCGCAATGACGCCGTCCGCCCGGGGGTCAGCTTTGTTCTGGACCGGGGCGTGGGTCGCGATTACGGCCAGGGCGCCCTTTCGCAGACCGGTCGCACTCTCGACTTCGCCATCGAGGGCGACGGCGCCTTCTTCACCGTCCAGGACGGCGACGCCGAGGCCTATACCCGCGACGGCGCCTTCACCATCAGCCCCGAGGGCCTGCTGGTCACCGCCGCCGGACTGCCGGTGCTCGGCGACGGCGGCGAGATCCTGCTCGACCCGGCACGCGGTGCCCCCCAGGTGGCCGGTGACGGCACCATCAGTCAGGACGGCCAGATCGTCGGACGCCTGACCGTCGTGCGCTTCGACACCCTGTCAGTGCTCGAAAAGGCCGGCGACGGCCTGTACCGCAACACCTCGAATGCCCAGCCGATGGACGCCCCCGACGCCCGCATCCATCAGGGGATGCTGGAGGGCTCCAACGTCAATCCCATCCTCGAAATCACCAATCTGATCGAGATCAGCCGCAGCTATGAGCGCATCTCGAAAATGATCGAACAGAGCAACGAACTGAGCCGCAAGTCCGTCGAGCGGCTGGGGCGCGTGGGCTGATGCCGACCCGTCCCCTTCCCCCTTCCCCCTCAAGGAGAGCAATCCCATGAGAGCGCTACGCACCGCCGCCTCCGGCATGTCAGCCCAGCAGCTGAACGTCGAGGTCATCTCCAACAACATCGCCAACATGAACACGGTCGGCTTCAAGCGTCAGCGGGCCGAGTTCCAGGACCTGCTGTACCAGAACGTCGAACGCATGGGCGGCAGCTCCTCGGCCCAGGGCACGGTGGTCCCGACCGGCATCCAGATCGGTGCCGGTGTGAAGGCCGGCAGCGTCTACCGCATCACCGAACAGGGCACCCCCACCCAGACCGGAAACCGGCTGGACCTGGCCATCGACGGCAAGGGCTATTTCCAGATCACCCTGCCCTCGGGCGAGACCGCCTACACCCGCGCCGGCAACTTCTCGGTCAATGGCGAGGGCCAGGTCGTCACCGACGATGGCTATCCCGTCGAGCCCGCGATCAGCATCCCGCAGGACGCCATCGACGTCTTCATCTCCAAGGCGGGCGAGGTCCAGATCATCCAGGCCGGCCAGACCGAACCGACCGTCGTCGGCCAGATCGAGATCGCCACCTTCTTCAATGAAGCGGGCCTCGAGGCCATCGGCGACAACCTGATGCTCGAAACCGCCGCTTCCGGCCCCGCCACCCCGGGCGCCCCGGGCGAGCCCGGCTTCGGCCAGCTGCTGCAGGGCTATACCGAGGCCTCGAACGTCGACGCCGTCTCCGAGATCAGCGCCCTGATCATCGCCCAGCGCGCCTATGAAATGAACTCCAAGGTCATCTCGACCGCCGACGAAATGATGTCGGTCTCGGCCCAGGTGAAGGGCTGATGGCTCGCCTCGCCTCTCGCCTCATCCGCCGCCTCGCGCTCGGCGTCTGCCTTGCCTTTGCCGCTTCGGCGGCGCTGGCCTCGGCGCCGGTCACCCTGCGCGACAATCCGGTCGACGACGACGGTCAGGTCACGCTCGGCGAACTGTTCGAGGGCGCCGGTGCCGCTGCCGATATCGTCATCGCCCGCCGCGCTGGCCCGACGGTCGTGCTCGACGCCGGCATGGTCCAGGCCCGCGCCCATCAGGCCGGTCTGGTCTGGGCAAACCCGCGCGGCCTGCGCCGTGTGGTGGTCCGTCAGGGCAGCGCCGCCCCCTCCGCCACGTCCGCGACCTCTGCCGCGGCCCGCCCGGGCGAGACCATCGAGGTCCTGACCTGGACCCGCAGCCTCGCCGCTGGCGACCTCATCCGCCCCGAGGACCTCGCCTGGACCGAGGTTCAGGCCCACCGCGCCCCCGTCGGCGGTCCTGCTGACGCCGAGGAGGTCATCGGCCTGTCCGCGCGTCGGGCCCTGCGTTCCGGCACCCCCGTGTTGGGCCGCGACCTCGCCCAGCCCCAGGTCATCGCCCGCAACGACATGGTCCAGGTCGCCTATGTCGATCAGGGCCTGACCCTGACCATCACCGGCCGGGCCACCCGCGATGCCGCCATCGGCGAGCCCGTGCCCATCCTGAACCTGCAGTCCGGCCGGACCATCGAGGCCATCGCCACCGCCCCCGGTCAGGCCATGGTCGGCCCCGCCGCCCGTACCTTCCGCGCCCAATCCCGCTGATCCGTCCCGCTGAGAGGATTCCCATGCGTATCGTCCTGACCCTGACCGCCCTCTCTGCCCTGTCGGTGGGCGCCTGCTCGACCGCGATCGAGGCGGTGCGCGGCCCTGAACTGGCCCCGATCGGCTATCCGGCGGCCCTCGTTCCGGTGCAGCAGCAGTATCTGCCGGCCCCGGAATCCCGCCCCGCCAGCGCCAACAGCCTGTGGCGTACCGGGGCCCGCACCTTCTTCGGTGACCAGCGCGCCCGCTATGTCGGCGACATCGTCACCGTCCGCATCGACATCGATGACAGCGCCCAGACCCAGAACTCGACCCAGCGCGCCCGCACCAATGACGCCTCGGGCGGGGTGACCAACTTCTTCGGGCTGGAGAGCAGCCTCGGCCAGGCCTTCCCGGGCGGCTTCGACCCCGCCAACATGGTCGGCGTCCAGGGTCAGGCCAATGCCTCCGGATCCGGCAGCGTCAACCGTTCCGAGCGGGTCAACCTGACCATCGCAGCCGTCGTCACCGATGTCCTGCCCAACGGCAATCTGATCATTCAGGGTCGTCAGGAGGTCCGCACCAACCGCGAGGTGCGCGAGCTGACCATCGCCGGCATCGTCCGGCCACAGGACATCTCCTCGGCCAACAGCATAGACCACACCCAGATCGCCGAGGCCCGCATTTCCTACGGCGGCCGTGGCGACATCAGCCGCATGCAGGCCACACCCGCGGCTCAGTCCCTGGTCGAGCGCTTCAGCCCCTTCTGAGCCCCGCCCCCACACCCCAAAGCTCACCCCCGGCAATTTCTGCCGGGGGTCGAAGCTTGGCCGTGAACCGTTAACGGACGACGGCGTTCTCCTCGCAACAGAGGTGTTCGCATGTTCAAGATTCTGATCCCCGCCGTCGCCGCACTGGGCCTGGTCGCCCACGCTGCCCAGAGCTACACCGCCGAAGACGGCGTTGCTGCGGCTCCGATCATGCTCGTGGCTGAGGCTCCGGTCGAAGCCGCGCCTGCGACGCCCGCGATGGACTGGCATTTCCACACCGAGGGCGACACCGCCAAACTGGCCTATGGCGTCGCCAACTCCGACCAGCTGGTGCTGATGCTGATGTGCACGCCCGGCGAGGACAAGGTGTCGACGCTCGGCTCGGTCCGCGCCGAGGCTGATACGGCCACCGGCCAGACCTCTTATCAGGACCCCATGACCGGCGGCGTCCTGCACGAATCCGAGATCGCCCGGAACGATGCCGCGCTCGCCGACCTCGCCGCGACCGGCAAAATGACCGTCGTCAGCGATCAGGGGAAGGTTGCTATCGGTTCGCCCGAAGCCGATCAGGAAGCCGTGAAGGCCTTCTTCGCCTCTTGCGGAACGGCCCCGGCCTGATCATCTCTTCTCCGTTCGGGAGAGGGAAACCATGATGATTACGCTGGCTGCGATACTGGCCCTGCATACTGGTCTGGCCCAGGCCGACGGCTGGGTCTGGTCCCTTTACGAGGACACGCGCGAGACCGTCCTCGCCCGTGAAATCCCCGACACTGATCGCCTGACCACCACCCTCGCCTGCGCCCCCGGCTCGGGCCGGGTCGTGGTCAGCTTCTATGACTTGCCGGCCCGTGCAGGGTTCGCCAACTTCCGCTCCGGCGACGCCAGCGGCACGGCCCAGATGGCGGCGGGCGAGGGCTCCGATCCCTTCTCCCTGACCCTGCGCACCGATCATCCAGCCATCGCCAACTTCACGGCGACCGGATCGCTGGAAGTGGTGGCCGGCGACCAGACGCGTACGATCACCTTCTCGCGCCCCCACCTTGCAAAGCTGCGCCGTTTCACGGAAATCTGTGCGGGTTGAGCCCGACGGCTCGGGGGACATCATGCGCGCCACCTCACTGCCGCTCCTCGTCGCGCTTCTGACGCTGGGCGCCTGCGCGTCGATGGACCCCGCGCCCACAGCCCTCAGCCCGACCGATACCCCGGATTCCGCACCCCAGCCGATCGCCGATCACGACTGGGCCTTCTACGTCGAGGACGATCAGGCCTCCCTCGCCTATGGCCGGGCCGAGAGCGACGACGTCTGGCTGTCCCTCGCCTGTAACAAGGACAGCGGCCGCCTCGACCTGTTCCGTCCCGCCGATGCCGATGGCCAGCCCGTCATCTACCTCGAATCCGGCGGCGAGACCGAGCGCTTCACCGGGCGCATCGAGCCTTCCGAGCTGTTCGAGCACGGCGAGGTCCTGGCCGAGGCCCCGACCACGCCCCCGGTGTTCCAGCGGTTTCGCAGGCTGGGCTGGCTGGGCCTTCACGACGCCGAGGGCCGGGCCCTGATGGTGGCCCACCCGACCTCCACCGACGGCATAGAGCGCTTCTTCGCCTACTGCGGCTGAGCCTCCGCTTGACGGGACGGTCCCCCTCGTCTCGACTGCCCGCTCGACTTCTGGGGGAATGACCAATGAACAGACCGGTTCTGGCCACGGCGCTCGCAGCGCTCATGATCGGCGTCTCCGCCTGCGCGACACCCGCAGCCGACCCGGCCTCCCCCGCCGCCGTCACAGCCCCTACCGCCAGCCAGGCCCAGTCTTCCGGTGAAGCTCTGGCCGCCGTCATCACAGACTATGAGGCCTTCCTCAAACGGCACGACCCCTTCGGCGCCTCACAGGAAGGCGACGAGGCCGCGAAATCCCGCCTACCCGACCTCTCGCGTGAAGGCGAGCTGGCCCGCAGGCCTGAGCTTGTCGCCCTGTCCGACCGGCTGGCCGCCATCGACGTCACGGCCCTCAGCCCGGCCGAGGCCCAGAACCACGCCTTTGCCACCTGGCTGATCACCCGCGCCATCGAGGGCATCGACCTCGACGTCTCGCGCATGGCCTTCAACTCCGAAGGCGGCTTTGGCCAGTCGGCGGCCTATATCGCCGGCTCGGCCCGCCTGACCGACCGCGACGATGTCGAGGCCTGGCTGACCCGGCTGGAAAACATGGGCCCCCTGTTTGACGCGACCCTCGCCAATGCCCGCCGAGGCCTCGACACCGGCCTGCTCCAGTCGCGCTCGGTGGTCGAAAGCGCCCTGCTGCTGGCCGAGACCGACGCCGCCCTGACCGCTGCCACCGACCCGCTTCTGCGCCCCACCGCCAACCTTCCGGCCTCGATCCCCGAGGGCGAGCGCCGCGCGTATCAGGCCCGGGCCGAATCCATCGTCCGCGACCACATCCAGCCGCGCCGCCGCGCCTGGCGGGACTTCCTCAAGGACGACTATCTGCCGGTCGCGCCGGAGACCCCCGGTCTGGTTCACCGCCCCGGCGGCCGTGACATCTATGCCTGGCTGGTGCGTGGCTACACCACCACCGACCTGACCCCCGACCAGGTCCACCAGATCGGTCTCGACGAGGTTGCCCGCATCCGGGCCCGCATGGAGATCGAGATGCGCGCCGCCGGCTGGACCGGCGACTTCCCCGGCTTCCTGACCTTCCTGCGCACCGACCCGCAGTTCTACGCCTCCACCCGCGAGGAGCTGCTGGAAAAGGCGTCGGAAATGTCCAAGCGCGCCGATGACGGCCTACCCGCCCTGTTCGGCACCCTGCCCCGCCTGCCTTACGGCGTCCGTCCCGTGCCCGCCGAGATCGAGGCCAACTACACCACCGGCCGCTACTTCTCCGGCTCGATGCGGAACGGCATCGCGGGCGGCTATATGGTGAACACCTCACGCCTCGACCAGCGCCCGCTCTACGAACTCCCGGCCCTGACGCTGCACGAGGCCGTGCCCGGCCACCATCTGCAGATCGCCCTGCAGCAGGAAGCCGCCGACCAGCCCTATTTCCGCCGCGACGCCAATGTCACCGCCTTCACCGAGGGCTGGGGCCTCTATGCCGAATTCCTTGGCGAGGAGATGGGCTTTTACCGCACCCCCTACGAACGCTTCGGCCGCCTCAGCTATGAGATGTGGCGCGCCTGCCGCCTCGTCGCCGACACCGGCATGCACTGGATGGGCTGGTCCGTCGAACAGGCCCGCACCTGTTTCACTGACAACTCGGCGCTCGCCCCCCACAATATCGAGACCGAACTGCAGCGCTATGTCGGCTGGCCCGGTCAGGCCACGGCCTACAAGATCGGCGAGATCCGCCTGCGCCAGATCCGCACCCGCGCCGAGGCGGCCCTGGGCGAAGACTTCGACGTCCGCGCCTTCCACGACGCCCTGCTGGTCCCCGGCCCCCTGCCCCTCGCCCTGCTCGACGCCCACATGGACCGCTGGATCGAGGAACAGCGGGCGAAGCAGTAGTCGTCTGCGAAGCGGGTTCATCACAGCGACCACGGCGATTTCACAGAGGACACAGCGGGGTCGAGCGCGCTGCCCCCGCTGTGCTCTTCGTGCCCTCGTTGTGTTCGCTGTGATGAACCCCTCCCTTAAGCCCCCTCTCCCGGCGGGAGAGGGGGTTGGGGGTGAGGGGCTAACCGCATCCTTCGGCGTGAGCCGTCGCACCGGTCCTGCCACGGCTTGCGCCGACTGACACCGTCGCCCCTCATCCGTCGCTCGCGCGACACCTTCTCCCATCGGGAGAAGGGACAATGATGATGGGTTGAGCGCCTCAGTTATGATAGTCGCCCCCGAATTCCCCCGCCCTTTCAACGCCCCCACCGTTTCCCGGACCGTTCTTCCCGACCAGGTCCAGCCGTATGCAACCCTCAGAGTGTCCCGTCGCACGGAGGGCTCGTAAGGCCTGCGACCTTGTGAGCGGCGGGAGCGGATGGAGCGGGGTTGTTGGGACACCGCCGATCAAACTTCGGGCCTCAAGCAGTGAGCGCCCGCGGCGCGAACGGTAGGCCCCAAAAACATTGGGTCGAGGGGGATACTCGACCGTTCCGGGAGGTGTCGCAGGACATCCCCGCCCGCCGGGGGCGCTGCGGTAAGGCCCGAACACGGCCACCCGACGCAAGCTTCCGGAAAACCACCGCGCGGAGCGTCGCTCTTCGTCGAAACGGTAAACTCTAACTCATCCGGGCGAAGGCCCGGCGCTCCGCCTGCCCTCCACCTCTGCCCCCCGGCGAGAGGCGTCCAGCCATGGCCTTCTCCCCTCGTGGGAGAAG
>NZ_DDOD01000016.1:79399-81172 GCF_002341485.1 Brevundimonas sp. UBA2503
GGCGGAGCCTGACGGATGAGGGGGAGGTCTGCCCCGGGCGGACCCGGTCAGCGCGTGTCCAGCGGCCCCCTCATCCGAGCCGCTCTCGCGGCCCACCTTCTCCCCCCAAGGGAGAAGGCACCATTCAGACTATTCAGACGGTGTTTATTTGCAGGACGAGCCGCCCCTACCCCAGCCCCAGCTCCGCGCGCGCTTTCTTCGTCAGCTTCGCCGCGATCAGGGCGTGGGCGGTCTTGAGATGATCGGCCAGCTCGCCCTCATCCCAGCTCGCCGGATCCGCCACCTGCACCCATTTGGCGCGCGCCATATAGGGGGCAGGCGCCGCGTGTCCGGCCTCGCTCAGCACCTCAAAGGCAATATCGCTGACCTTGAAGCTCAGCGCCCCCTCGCCGCCGACGATGGCGAACATCTTGCCGCCGACCTTGTAGACGTCGTGATCCTCGCCGAACGAATGGGCCAGCGTGGTCGCCGGCAGCGCCAGACACACCCGGCCGATCCCCGCCCGGTCCATCGATCAGGCCCCCTCTGTCTCGAATTTGGGGCCAACGCCGATCGGGCAGACCACGCCGGTCCCGCCGATGCCGCAATAGCCCGCCGGGTTCTTCGCCAGATACCCCTGGTGATAGTCCTCGGCATAATAGAAGGGTCCCAGCGCCGCGATCTCGGTCGTGATCTCGCCCCGGCCGGCCTTGGCCAGCGCCGCCTGATAGGCCTCCCGCGACCGCTCGGCCTCGGCCTTCTGGCCCTCGTCGCCGTAATAGATGGCCGAGCGATAGGTGGTGCCGATGTCATTGCCCTGGCGCATGCCCTGGGTCGGGTCGTGGTTCTCCCAGAAGGCCTTAAGCAGGTCGCCGTAGGAGATGACTGTCGGGTCGAACACCACCTTGACCACTTCGGTATGCCCGGTGCGCCCGGTGCAGGTCTCCTCATAGGTCGGATTGGGGGTCACCCCGCCCGAATACCCGACCGCCGTCACCCACACCCCCGGCAGCTGCCAGAAGATGCGCTCCACGCCCCAGAAACAGCCCATGCCGAACACGGCCACCTCGAACCCGTCCGGATACGGCCCCTTCAGCGGATTGCCGCTGACAAAGTGCAACTCATCGGTGGGCAGGGGATCGGCGCGGCCCGGCAGGGCGGTCTCGGCCGTGGGCATCTGGGTCTTTTGCGTCAGCATGGCGGTTCTCGAACAAAACAGGGAAGACACGGCATATGGGGTGCCACCCCCCGCTTGCCGAGAGGGCCAGTCTGTTCTATCAGCCTCGCCTCTCGCGGGTCGACTGCCCGCGCGTTTCCGCGATGTGGAAATGGACAGGTGGCGGAGTGGTCGATCGCGCACGCTTGGAAAGCGTGTGTACGTGAAAGCGTACCGAGGGTTCGAATCCCTCTCTGTCCGCCATCGCCTACCCCATTGAATATCAACGATAAGGGTCAACAACCGGTGTGAGAATTCACACCGGTCCTTCCGACGACGAGAACGGGCCATGCTCCGCTTCCGGCAGATGAAGACATTGCAGAAGTTCTGCTCCGTCCACGCCGCCTTCCACAACCACTTCAACCAGGATCGCCACCTCATCAGCAGAGACGACTACAAAGCCCGACGATCAGCCGCCTTGGCTGAGTGGAAGACGCTCGCCGGATAGGCTCTGCGGCCCCTGCCCAGTCTGCGCCTGGTGGAGACGAGTTGTCGTTGGACTGACAGCACCCCCTCGGCCGGTTAGGTTCTGAACTCATAAAGCTTGCGGCGGATCGATCTCGCTGATTCAAGGATTC
>NZ_DDOD01000012.1:0-4350 GCF_002341485.1 Brevundimonas sp. UBA2503
GCTTATGAGTCCAGAACCTAGTCAGGTGGACGTGGAGTCCGGTCAGTCCAGCCCCGCGCAGAACCGCCCCAGCGCCTGCGGATACAGCCGGTGCTCGGCCGCGAGCACGCGGGCGGCCAGCGTCTCGGGGGTATCGCCGGCGAGGACCTGTACACGCGCCTGATCGAGAATGGGCCCCTCGTCGACGCCTTCGCTGACGAGGTGGACGGTGCAGCCGGCTTCCGCGTCGCCGGCGTCGAGGGCGCGGCGGTGGGTGTCGAGGCCGGGGTATTTCGGCAGCAAACTGGGGTGGATGTTGAGCATGCGACCGGACCAGCGGCCCACCAGCCAGGGGGTCAGGACGCGCATATAGCCGGCCAGCGCCACGACCTCGATGTCATGGGCGCGCAGGGCCTCATCGAGGGCGGCTTCGTGGGCCTGCCGGTCCTTGCCGAACGGGGCGTGGGGCAGGGCGAGGGTGGCGATGCTGCGTTCGGCCGCCCAGGCCAGACCCGGCGCCTCGGTCTTGTTCGACAGGACGAGGGCGACCGCATAGGCGTCACCGGCCCCCTCCACGAGGGCGCGCAGATTGCTGCCCGTGCCCGAGATCAGCACGGCGACACGGACAGGCGGCCTGGTCACTCGGCGGGGGCCACGCGATAGTCACCGGGCGGTCCGGGGAAGGTGACCGGGCTCTCATAGCCATCGGCCGAGACGGCCGAGACACCGAAGAAGTAGTCGTCGATGACGATGCCTTCCAGCACGATGCGGGTGGTGTCGCCGCCCTCGACCCAGCGGCTCCAGGTCCACTGAGGGGCGGTGGTGGCGCGCCACCAGACCCTGTAGCCGGCAGCACCCGGCACGGCCTGCCAGGTCAGGGTGGTGTCGGGCTGGACCGCGCCGGCGATGGTCACGCCGGTGGGCGGAGCGGGGGCGCTGGCGAGGGCTGCCATGCTGATGACGTTCAGCCGGGTGACCTGGGCCAGATAGTCGAAATCGACGCCGTCGATGGTGTCGCCATAGTGGACACCGTCCTCCACCCGCAGGTCCTGATGCTGGCGGTCATAGTTTTCGGCGCCTTCCGAAATCCGCACGGCGGGGAAGCCCGCCCGCAGCATCTCGACCTGATCGCCACCGCGCCCGAAGCGGTCGGTGCGATAGATCATCTCGACATCGAAATTGGTCAGATACCGGTCGGCGATGCCGTCGATGAAGCGCGCCAGGTTGCGGGAAGAGGAGTCGACCTCGCCGCCGTTGTAGCGACGGCTGTTGGCCTGGGTTTCGGTCTCGACCGTCTTGGTGCCTTCGGAGAACACCCGTACGCGGGTGGTGTCGACGATGCCGCTCTGGCCCTCGGAATTGCCGACGATGTCGTTGTTGAGATTGGCCTGGACAAACCAGCCCTGTTCGGTCGCATAGTCGGCCAGAATCTTGCCGCCCAGCAGGCCCTGCTCCTCGCCCGACAGCACGGCGTACACGAGGGTCGCATCGAACTGATAGGCCGACAGGATGCGCGCGGCCTCGAGCACGGCGGCCACGCCCGAGGCGTCGTCATTGGCGCCCGGGGCGTCGGAGGTGAAGTCCATCACATCTGTGACGCGCGAATCCAGATGGCCCGAGATGATGATGACCCGGTTGGGATCGCCGGTGCCGCGCTGGATAGCGACAACATCGACGACCTCGGTCGGGGTCGGCACCCGACGGCCGGTGACGGTGTCGGACGGGGTGACGACCTCGAGGCAGCCGCCGCAGGCCTGGCTGATGCTCTCGAACTCGCGCTCGGCCCAACGGCGGGCGGCGCCGATGCCGCGCGTTTCGGACTGGGTCTCGGACATCGTGTGGCGAGTGCCGAAGTCGACCATGGTCTGGATGTCGGCGCGCATGCGCTCGGGCTGGACCAGAACACCGAGGGCCCGCAGCTCGGCGTGGTCGACGGCAGCAGACGTCTGGGCCGCAGCCGGGGCGGCGAGGCCCACAGACAGGGCGGTACCGGCGGCGAGGCAGAGGGACGCGATCAGACGCATGGCAATCTCCTGAACAGGGGGGTTACCGTGACGGCATCGCCCCCCGGGGGTCAAGCGCTCAGGCGCTGGCCTGAAGCTGGCCGCAGACAAAAGCGGTCTCGCCGGCTTCAAGCAGGCCCTCGAGCACATCCTCGACGTGCTCGGGGCCGACGATCAGGATGAAACCCACGCCACAGTTGAAGGTGCGGCGCATCTCGTGATCCGAAATGCCGCCCGCCTCGGCCAGCCAGTCGAAGACCGGCGGACGCGGCCAGGCCTGCCAGTCGAACACAGCCTCCAGCCCCGGAGCGATGCAGCGCGGGGGGTTCTCGATCAGGCCGCCGCCGGTGATGTGGGCCGCGCCCTTGATCCAGCCCTGCTTCATCAGGGGCAGCACCGGCTTTACATAGATGCGGGTCGGCTCCATCAGGGCCTGTGCCAGGGTGCGGTCGTTGGCAAAGGGCGCATCGTCGGCCCAGGTCAGGCCGCGCGTCTCGATCACCTTGCGGATCAGGGAGTAGCCGTTCGAGTGCGGGCCGCTGGAGGCCAGGCCGATGATGACATCGCCGGTGTTCTGCAGGTCGTGGCGGGGCAGGGTGTGACCGCGCTCGACCGCGCCCAGCGAAAAGCCCGCCAGATCATAGTCGCTGCCCTCATAGAGGCCGGGCATCTCCGCCGTCTCGCCGCCGACCAGGGCGCAGCCCGCCTGACGACAGCCCTCGGCGATGCCGGCCACGACGCGGCGGGCGGCCTCCACGTCCAGCTTGCCGGTGGCATAGTAGTCGAGGAACAACAGGGGCTCGGCGCCCTGGGCCAGCAGGTCATTGACGCACATGGCCACCAGATCGATGCCGACGCCGTCGTGGCGGCCGGTGTCGATGGCGATCTTCAGCTTGGTGCCGACGCCGTCGGTGGTGGCGACGATCAGCGGGTCGGTGAAGCCGGCGGCCTTGAGATCGAACAGGGCGCCGAATCCGCCCAGCGAGGGCTCGGACCCCTTGCGGGCGGTGGATTTGGCCAGCGGCTTGATGGCGTCGACCAGCCGCTCTCCGGCGTCGATATCCACCCCCGCCTGGGCATAGGTCAGGCCGTTGGGCGGGGGAGAAGAACTGTCGCTCATCGAACACGAACCTGAATCAGTGGACGGAATTCCGGCGCCCCTCTTGCCATGAGGGCGCACGCCGGGGCTATAGCATTCAAATGACCCCGATCACCACCAATCCAGCCCTTGTCGACTTCTGTGCGGAACTGGCGAAGGCGCCGTTCATCGCCGTGGACACCGAGTTCATGCGCGAGACCACCTATTGGCCCCGGCTGTGCCTGATCCAGGCGGCGTCGGCGGACGTATCGGGGATCATCGACCCGATGGCCGAGGGGCTGGACATGGAGCCCTTCCTCGACCTGCTGCGGGATCCGAAGATCATCAAGGTCTTCCATGCGGCGCGGCAGGACATTGAAATCTTTGTGCGGCTGGGCGCCATGCCACTGCCGATGTTCGACACCCAGGTGGCGGCCATGGCGGCGGGCTTTGGTGATCAGGTGTCCTATGAGGCGCTGGTCCGCCAGATGCTGAAAAGGGAATTGGACAAGGGCAGCCGCTTCACCGACTGGGCCCGGCGGCCGCTGTCGGAGGCGCAGCTGACCTATGCGCTGGGCGACGTGACGCATCTGGCCGCGCTCTATCCGCGCCTGCGAGAGCAACTGGCCAAGGCCGGGCGGCTGGACTGGGTGCTGCAGGAAATGGGGGCGCTGACCGATCCCCAGCTCTACGACACCACTCCCGAAAACGCCTGGAAACGCCTGAAGCCCAAGAAGTATTCCGCCAAATATCTGGCGGCATTTGTGGCCACCGCCGTCTGGCGCGAGCGCATGGCGCAGGAGCGCGACCAGCCGCGCGGGCGAATCATCAAGGATGAGGCGATCGACGAGATCGCCACCCAGGCCCCGACCGATCCGGACGCCTTCAACCGCCTGAGGTCGGTGTCCAAGGGATTCGGGGCCTCGCGGCTGGGCGAGAGCCTGATCGCCGAGCTGAAGACCGTGCTGGCCGACCCTGAGGCCCATGCGCCGGATATCGAGCGCCCGGGGCATCGCCCGGCAGCGGCCCCCTCGGTGGTCGAGCTGTTGAAGGTGCTGCTGAAGGCCAAGAGCGACAATGCCGGCGTGGCGACCAAGATGATCGCCAATGTCGCGGATCTCGAGAAGATCGCGCTGGACGACGACGCCCCGGTCGACGCCCTGAAGGGGTGGCGGCGCGAGATGTTCGGCGAGGATGCGCTGAAGCTGAAGCGCGGCGAGCTGGCGCTGGTGCTGAACGGCTCGCGCGTCGAGGTGGTCGAGATCGAGGGCTAGGTGTCGAAGCTATGAA